>JAWOGE010000310.1:0-5098 GCA_046497165.1 bacterium
AATAGTCCCCGATTCATAATCAAGTATCAGTATTCCATCTTTTGCCGACTCGAAAAGCCGCCGATAGCGAATTTCCGATGCCCTGGCTTTTTTTTCTGCCAGTTTGCTTTTGGAAATGTCGCGTATTAATCCCAGAACCCCGACCGTTTGTCCGAGTTCATTTTTTACAGGGTTGAGATGAACATTCGCAAAAAGCTGGCCGCTTGCTGTCAAAAATTCCTCTTCTATTGAAAAAGGTTCTCCTGTCTCAAAGACTTTTTTCATATTTTTCATATATCTGATCGCCGATTCTTCGGGAAACAACTCAATAGTTGTATGCCCTATGACTTCGTCTTCCCTCTTTCCGAGAGTGGTCAAACCGGCACGGTTTATTGAGATTACATTGTAATTCTTATCTACCATAAATACCCGGTCGGGGATACTGTCTACGATATTTCGATATTTTGCTTCGTTTTCTTTTAATTCTTTCAGGTTTTTCATTCCTTTTACCTCTATATACTTACTTGTTTCAATGGTTCTTGTATCGAATATATCAGTAAGTCGTATCTCCATTATCAATAATGACCGGGCTTTTTCAAGCCCGGTTTCTTTAATGTTTTTTTACTGTTACCATCATTTCTAAAACTCTACTATTATGGTTCTATTCTGTCACTCAACCATTGACGCGTTTCATCGAATGATTGCTTCAGACTGTCGTTGGTTTTTTTGAGTCCTCTCTTTACATCCTCCCATCCGGATTCATCGGCATTCTGTGCTTCTTTAATTTTTGTTTTTGTCAGCTCCAGTTTTTCATTCAAACTGTCGATTCTTTTTTGTGCATTCTGTTTTGCCGAACTTTTAGATTCCGCCACTTTTTTTGAGAGTTGTTCCGTTTTTGCCTGAATATCGGACAGTTCTTTTTTCATTGCAGTAACAAGTTGCTTTTTTTTAGCATAGGTGTAGTCCGAGAAAGCTTCTGTTCCTGTTTCTTTTGCTTCAACAAGTTCAGTCTGAAGCTTGTCAATTGGCTTTTCATTATTCGATTTGCTGCTGAACCAGTCACATCCTGTGATACTGCCGGACAGCAAAACCGATGTGATGATCAGAGCAGTGTGTTTTGCAGACATAGATTCCTCCTTAATTATGATTTGTTGAATCAGCTGTTTCTTTAATAATTTTACCGGTGTCACCGAACTTTACCCGAATGATGCCATACAGCTTGAACATGGATCCGTCAGCTTTGTTAAAATCTTCTTCTGTCAGATCTTCCCATATTACTTTTACTGTTTTTTTCATCTTACTTAATTCATTTCTTTCGGATAGATTATTATTCATTCTATGCACCTCATTTATTTGATTGCCTGTAATTCCTTTTCAACAACTATCTCAACACGGCGGTTATTTGCACGACCTTCAGGGCTACTATTGTTTCCGACAGGATGTGCTTCGCCAAGTCCGTTAGCTACAATGAGGTCTCCTTCATAACCTTTTTCCATAAGATAGTTGCGAACAGCATCAGCCCTTCGCTGAGACAGGTCCATATTGTAGCTTTTAGATCCCTGGGAATCAGTATGTCCTTCAATTAGAAGATGTTTTTCTTTGGTTGTAAGCAGCACAGTAATTATTTCATTAAGTTTAGATTTTGCTGATGCCAGGAGAGTGGTTTGATTTGACGCAAAAAGTACACCTCCTGAAATTGTGATGACCATACCTCGGGGCTCATTCTTGACTGCTGCAAGTTTAGCCAATGCATCCAGTGCTTCTGATGCTCTTTCTTCTGCTGCCATCCGTGCTTCTTTTTCTGTTTTAAGTTGTTGTCGGGTCATTTTTGCCCCGTGTTCTGATTTCGCAAGTGCAGTTTCACTTTGGCTCAAGTTTTTCTTTGCGATATTGGCGTCATGTTCTGATTTTGCAAGTGCGATCTCTTTTTCATTCAAATTTCCTTTCGCAATGATCGCATCAAGTTCTGATGTGGCAAGAGCTGATTCTGACTGGCTGAGATTTCGTTGCGTAATTTCAGTTCTAAACTCTGAAGCGGCAAGAGCACTGAGGGTAGCATCAAGATCTTTTTTGTTTCTTGAAATGACGATAGATTGAATGTTAAGAAAATCGGATTTTGCCAGCTCCTGTTTTTTCTTCTCTAAAATGATAGAAGCGGTTGCTTCTGCTATTTCAGATTTTCTCTGAGCAATATAGGACAGATCTTTGGTGGTAATGGATTTGGGATCATTTTCGAAAGACTTTTCAGCTTCATTAAGAGCGGTTTTTGCAACATGAAGTTCTGCGGGAGAAATATTTGCCGCAATACTGTTTTTTGCATGATCATATGCATTTCTGGCACTGACAAGTTCTTTTGGTGCGGCAGTTGCACAACTTGCAAAAAGTCCTGCAACAATAATAAAAATTAATAAGTTTGTTTTTTTCATAATATTCTCCTTTAGTTGCTATTTTTAGTGTTTTCAGCTGGCTTCCGGTTTTCTTTTTTCAGAAGTCGCAATTTTTTCAGTACAGCGAGGGATTTTGATTTTTCACTTTCTTCTCTGGCAAGAATAAGTGCAAGCTCCGCATCGGCTTCAGACCTCAAAAGTGTTAATTTCGCTTTCTGCGGTTCATTTTCTGCTTCATACTTCTTTGCAAGAATAAGACCCTCTTTTGCAAGTTTTAAGTGAAGCGAAGCCCTTGGAACTTTTTCAGCTCCGGCTTCCTCGGCAGCACGGATGCCTGATGTTGATTCTTCTGTGCTGAGGGGTGCACTTGCACACCCCGACATAATTGTTACGACTGCAAAAGCCATAATAAATAAAGTAGCGTTAACTTTTAAAATGTTTTTCATTTTTTTTCTCCTTTTTTTCCCGGTACAAGCCGGATAATTACTACTATCAATCCGGCAACAAGCAGAGCATGAATAAATCCGCCGAATGTATAAGATGATACCAGTCCGAGTGCCCAAAGGACGATCAAGATTATTGCTGCTGTCCATAACATGTCAGGCCTCCCTTTTTGTAGTTCCATGATTTTCAATCTGTTGTTTGTTCTTTTTTAAATAGATTTTGATTTTTTTCATAAACTTCTCCTTTTCGAAATTTGTGTCTTTAAATTAAACAAAACATTTTTGTTGTCAGAATTTTAACTCTCTGAGCAACTAAGATGTTATTATGTAAATTGATTTTGCGATGTGATTGATCTGGAAGCTTTGTAAAAATTAATTCTTTAAATCACCGAAGGAATTTTTCCTAAAGGCGACAGAACAATTTTCAGCACCTGCTGAATCAGCAAGGCAACCTAATCACACCGTTTTGCGATTACAATATTCACTGTATCACAACAAACCGTCAATGTCAAGAAATTAAAACAAATTGTTTAATTTAGCTTTGTTCTTGTCTGCGGGGAAGATTCTTTTCCAGCATGTCAGCAAGTTCAGCAAGTCTGAAAGGTTTACTGATACTCGCTGTAAATCCGTACGCTGTCGGATTTGACATAACGGGATCTTCAGAATAGTCGCTTGCAACAAAAACAGGAATGTCGGGATCAAATTTCCTGATCTCTTTAACCGCATCTTTTCCTCCCATGCCACCGGGAACAGTAAGATCAAATATCATTGCGACAACTCTTCTGCCTTTTTTCTTTTTCTCTCTGAAAAAATCAACTGCATCTTTCCCGTTTGATTTACATATAACTTCATGTCCCATTACAGCGAGCATTTCTGTTGTTATTTTTAAGATCATATCTTCATCGTCCATTATGAGTATCAAACCGTTTCCTTTGTATTTTGAAGGGCTTGTTGAATGATCTGTTTTTTTAACAGGTGTTGTGTGTTTTTTGAAAGCGGGAAGATAAATATTAAGAACAGTTCCTTTTCCGGTTTCAGATTCGATATCAATTGAGCCGTCATGACGATTTATGATTGAAAAACTTGTGGACAGTCCGAGACCATTTCCCGTTGTTTTTGTTGTAAAATATGGATCGAATATTCTGGGCTGAATTTCTTTCGGTATTCCGACGCCCATATCTCTGATTGATATTTTAATGTAGCGGCCTTGTGGTAGTGACGGATGTTCGTTTTCTGAAAGATGAATGTTTTGTGCCGAAAACCAGATAGTTCCGCCATTTAACATGGATTGTTGTGCATTAATGACAATGTTATCAACAACTTGTTGTATCTGGTTTTTGTCAAAATTGCATGACCACAGATCAGTGGGCAGATCAAAATTGCAAGAGACATTTGACCCGCTGAGTGCAAATTGAACAGTTTCTTTTAAAAATGGCAGCATGGGTTCCGTTCTCTTTACAGGAGCACCTCCCTTTGAAAAAGTGAGAAGCTGCTGGGTCAGTCCGCGAGCCCTGTCAATAGAGTTCAAAACTTCAAAAAGATAGTTTTTGACCTCTTTTTTATTTGAAGATTCATATGCCATGTCAATATAACCGAAAATTCCGCAAAGAAGATTATTGAAGTTATGGGCAATTCCACCGGCAAGAACACCGAGAGATTCGAGTTTTTGTATTTTCTGAAGCCCTTCTTCCATTTTCCTTCGCTCTGAGATATCAGTCATGGTGATAAGACAATACTCTCCGTTTTCAGGAGCAGTTCCGGTAATATAAACAGGAATAAGCAAATTATCGCTATTTAAAAGGGTTATTTCGCAGGTTTCGATGCCTGTATTTTTAAAAATTGACTCCAGAAAAAGATTGAAAGTCGACTTTGTATCATCAGAAATAAAAAATTGAACCCGACTCTCTTTCAATTGTGACCGTTCTTTGCCGATCATTTTTGCTCCGGAAAGATTCAATTCTAAAATTTCTCCATCGGGGGAAAGTGTAAAATATCCGATCGGTGCAAAATCGTAAAGCTCGGTATATTTTTCAGAAGAGGCCGCAGCTTCTGATCTTGCAAGAGCAAGTTCTTCATTTTGCATTTCAAGTTCTATCTGATGAACTTCAAGTTCGTGAATAAGCTTCAGATTGTCAGCTTCAGAATTAACCCCGGTATTTTCTTTTGATCTGTCTTTTAACTTTTTCTCTGCTTTACGGCGAAGATTTATAGAGTTTAATCTGTTGTTTTTATTGTTCATTTTTTCTCCATGAGCATTCCATTTGTTTTTTTGAGCTTGATTTCCAAATC
>JAWOGE010000128.1:0-3755 GCA_046497165.1 bacterium
TTTTTTACAATTCCGGGAACAAAATAATCTTCAATAAGATAAGGATATATAGTTGTCTCAGAATAAAAAGAACTTTTCCGAAGATACATGTTTTTAATCATTTCGTCCGAGATAACCACAAAATCACCGTCTGCACTTCTGTCATAGACTTTTCCATTGCATTTATGAACTTGTGAAGATTGAGGAACATAGACATATATTATTGTTTTGCCGGCAAATTCAATTATTTCGGCTTTTAAAAGGAAAGAGGGTGATAGTTTCTGCGGATTGTTTGAAAGATTAACGATCTCTTTGCAAAAAGTTTCGGCTTTTTCAGGATTTATACCAGTTACCTCTTTATCATCATTAATTCCAAGAAGAATAATTCCTCCGTTTCTGTTTAAAAAAGCACAAATAGTCTCAAACATTGATTGTGGCACACCTTTGGCAGCACTTTTAAACTCAACAGTTTCACTTTCTCCAGCAGCGATAAGTTTTTTAAGTTCTTCAAGGGAGTTATTCAATCGCTATCTCCTTACATCCTTCCATCTAAGTATTTGTTTTTTTCTTCGTGTCCAAAATCGGGAATAAGTTCAAAGAAGATTTTCACGATATCCTTTTTTGACCAGTGCCCCATTTTTTTCAGATCCATTATCATTTCCGTAAAACTTAAAAGAAGATCAGGTCCGAGAGAGAATTTGTTTTTTATAATTCCGATATCTTTGAATCTGTCCATAACGACTTTTTCATTTTCAGTGTAGAATTCTTCAAAATCTTTTTCTCCGGTGGTGTCACTTTCAAAGAAATAACAGGGCCATTTTCTCTTGTTTATGAGTTCTTCAGCTTTTCCTCCGGCTTCATCTTCAGTATCACAAAGATAAGGAGTATAGTTAAGGTCTTCAAGGAATTTGACGGCTATATCTGAAAATTTTATCAGGTTGAGTTTTTCGCTCAGTTTCGGGAAGAAAATATCTCTGTTCTGACCGAGAAGTCCCGACATCAGACATAATTCACCGCTTTCCTGCTGGGTAACGAAATATCTTTTAACATCATTTGGTGCTGATATCGGCTGTCTTTTTATTATTCTGTTTCTAAAGCCGTGAAGAAGACTGCCATCGGAAAATGCAACATTGGCGAATCTGGCTGTTGAAATGTTGATCTCTCTGCTTTCATACATCAAAAACATTTCCATGATCCTTTTTGATGCACCCATCATATTTACAGGGTTTGCAGCTTTGTCGGTTGAAACGCAGAAATATTTTTTTGTTCCGCTTTTTTGTGCAAGATCAATAGTTCCCAAAGTGTTTAAAATGTTGACATCTATCATCCTCATTAAAGTATAAGGGTCTTTTTCACTTCTTACATGTTTTAAAGCTGAAAGATTGAAAACATAGTCATATCCTCTGTTACTTTCCCATAAATTATCAAAAAGTTCAGATCCGCAATCAATGGCAAAAGTGGCAAATTCCCCTTTTGTATAGCCAAGTGAACTTCTGATGTTTCTGACAAGTTCTACAAGATTATTTTCACTTATATCAACAACATGCAGTTTTTTTGGATTGCGTTTGAAAATTTCGATCACAACCGCTTGACCAATTGAACCGGCTCCGCCGATCACAAGAAAAGATGAATTTGAAATTTCATCCATAAGGAAAGATCCGTGTTTGGAAACATCATCTGAAAAAAGCTTCTCATCTCTTCCGATAAGTGAAAGAATATCCATATTTGCCTCGCACATTAATGCTTAAAATACAGCCGTTATTATAGGGAAATAGAGGAAAAAGCAAGAAAAAAAGCGGCAAAGCCGCGTGGAGGGTGGAGAGCAGCAGAGCTGCGTGGAAGGGTGTAAGGGCGAAACCATGTTTTCGCCCAGTGGAAGGGTGTAGGGTGGAATGGTGGAAAGGCGCCCAGCCCTTTCCGTCTTCGTTTACACTTCGACGCGACAAGCGGGCGTGGGCTAAGATTGTTAATGTCATAGTAAAATGTGCAGCCCATGTCGGTTTAAATTGTGCACGGAAATTGTAAAAAACCGCAGTAACCGTTAATCTGCAAATTTTCAGATTAATGGTGAAAAAGATGTATGGAGTTGAGATGTATTACAGCGTTAAAACATTGGCAGGTCAAGGGAAGAGCAACAAAGAGATATCGGTATGTGTCAACGTTTTTGTCGCCTTTTGTTAAAAAAATATTCATCCTCTTTTATCCGGATTCAGAATTACTTCATTTCTCGGTTTCCACTGTATAGTTTCTCTTGATCCCCAGCACTCCGGGTTTTCCATTTTTGCCTGTTCCATCACTTTATTTCTTTTCCTGAATATTTCCAATGCCTTGCCGTTTCTTATCTGCTCAGGTGTTACAAATCCTAATGATGAGTGGAGATGCTGGGTGTTATACCAGTTCACAAAGTCCGCCATCCATTCTCTTGCATTAGAGATATCTTTGAATCTCAATGGATATCCGGGGTTGTATTTCATGGTTTTGAAAAACGACTCAATGAACGGATTGTCGTTGCTGGTTCTTGGTCGGCTGAAGGAAAATTTTATTTCCATTGATTTCAGAAATGTCAAAAGATTACTTCCTGTCATTGGAGATCCGTTATCTGAATGAAGATATTCAAACTTGATATTCCGGCCTCTTGAAAGGCTCTCAAAAAGGTCTTTGCTGTGCTCGTCACTTTCTTCTTCATGTACTTCCCAGCCAACTATAAAACGATCGAATATGTCAATAATAACATACGCATAATAAAATATTCCTTTCACCTGTGAAGCCATCCAGGTAATGTCCCAGCACCACACTTTGTTTGGCTCAGAAGCTTTCCTTTCCGCTTGTCTTTAGTACCTTCTCTTTTCCATCTCTGAAGTGTTCGGATTGATATTCCGACAACTTCGCATGCCTTTTTATATCTCGCTCCCGCATCATGAGCCTCTTTTATCAGAATAACTATCTCGACCTTCCTTTTTTCAAGGATCAGTCTTCCTCTTCTTCCTCCGTCAAAGCTTCCAGCTTTTTTTTTAACACAAGTAGTGCCGCCGCTTCTGCCAGAGCTTTCTCCTTCCGGGCCAGCTCTTTTTCCAACTGCTTGATTTTCTTATTCTGTTCCTTCAGCTTCTTATTCCTTCTGTCCTCTTTTTTCGTCACCATCTCTCTAAGCTCCTGATCCCACAAAGTTAAATGTTCACTGTGAAGACCACGGTCCCTTAAAAACTCTCCAAGCTTCTCTGACGGTATCTTCGCTGACTCCATCAGCAGATGATACTTTTCCCGGCTGCTCAGATTACGCGGACCCTTTTCCCCACAACCACTATCTAAGCTACCAGATTTATGCTTCTTTATCCAGTTTCTTATAGTCTGTTCACAGATCCCGGTCTCTTTGCTCGTGCTTCTTATGCTCTTGCTTTCAGGTGGTAAAACTTTCTTTAGAATTCCACGCCTGATTGAACTCGAATACTGCATGTCTTCCTCCTTCAGGTGAGACGACATCTATATTAGCACATAGGGTTTCCGAAGTTCCTTCGGAGCGGGATAAAATCCACAACTGTGTTTTTCGAGGAGGATTTTGACATAAAAGTTTGTTTTTGCTATATTTACGCAGTAAGAAACTATAACTTCGGGAGATTTTGTTATGAAGAGTGTCAAGCGACAATTACTTTTTCCCTCAACGACAATTATTTTTACCGGTTGAAGTTGCTTAAAAACATATCATAAATCAAAGAACAAATTTTTAGCTTTTTTATTTTTTTCGCTTCTCTTTTTTAGTTGCTTCTTCGAGTGTGTAG
>JAWOGE010000129.1:0-10572 GCA_046497165.1 bacterium
AACATTTTCAGCCTGTTTAGGAATCACTATATTTCCTTCACCACTGTTGGGATCATTTTCTCCACGGGAAACAGTTATATTTTCATCTTCTGTGAGAGTACAGGCAAGTTCACAGTTTCCGGTTTCTTTGTTACAGCTTTCTCCCGTACTGCAATCATCATCAGATGTGCATGCTATATCTCCAACAGGGCCGCCGCAGTGTTCAAGTATGGAAGGCTCTATCTCCGTTCCGCCACACTGAAGATCAACTCTGAGTTTTACACCGAGACCTTTGTTCGCTTCATAAGGATTGCTCTGTCCTCCCGCATATATTTTTGCATCATTGGGAACAATTGCGTTTTTCTTTATGCCCGGTTTAACTTTGACTTTGTATCTGACAAGATAACGATGAGGACAATCTTCCGGTTTGTCAACCTCTGACCAGACACAATTTTCGAGATTTTCAGCTATCTCATATCCTGATCCGGCCAGGGGAAAACCTCCGCCTTCTTTGTCAGAGATTCTTTCCCATGAAGATGGTGTGGCCGCTTCCCAGCTCCCCTCTTTGAACTCATTGGTATAAACAGTGGTTCCGGGAACATATTCAAGATATTCATCGTCAAATTCATCACTGACTTTTATGGCTGTCGCTATATCTTCTCCCCAGTTCTGAACTCTTATGGCGTAGTAAAACTCAGTGTTTTCACATAAATAACCATTGCTGTAAGCGTCTGTCAAATAATCAACCGATTCCTGAGAAGGTGTGCAGGCAACTTTTTCAGGACGAACGGGAATATTGAAGTCAGGATCTTTTGTATCAACACTTACTATGAGAAAGTTTGTCAGAACCATATCCTGATTGGCACCTATTTTCATCCTGAAGTTTGTTCCTCCTCTGGCAAAATGATTTCTCAGTGCGTCATCTTCTTCTGAATTAAATATAAATGTGTCAGTATCAACTCCGAACTCCATTTCGTCAAGATCATAACTGTCCGGAATACCGCCTATGCATCTGATGGGAGAACCAACTTCGTAACCATATTCACTGGAAACAGAGTTGAAAATTTCTGTATACACCAGAAAATTACCCGTGCCGTCATCTACCGTAGTTTCAGGATTGCATTTGTTTTCAGCAAAAATCCAGCCGCTGGAATCACCCTGAAGACTCAAAGCTTCAGGAATTGCAGACGAACCCTGATAGGTCGGGGTGGCAATACCCGGATCACCTTCAAGAGCATGAAGAGTAAGACGAATAACCGGATTTTTGGGAAATTCAAAACCGGTTACATTTATGACATCTTCAGTGTGAAAATATCTTTCAAAACCGTTGTAGAGATATATCATTTTAGGTTTTATTTCAGGATCGGAATAAATAAGAACAATTGCCCAGCTGCTCACAGCAACACTTTCATTGAGATACACACTGTCATCACTGCAGTCAAGGTTGGAAAGAGTGTAATCTCCGTAAAGGGACATACCGTCAAAACTTACTCCGGCATCAACACCTTCTTCATGAAGTGTCTTGAAAAAATCTGTTATGTCCTGACGATATGTGTAGTACCCCTGTTTCTGATTAGCAGAATTCCTGACACTTTCAAAAACAAAATCCTGTGTAGGAGTGTTCATGTTTCTTTGAGGTCCAACAATTTCTGCTGAATGGTTGAATTTTCCTTCAGTCTGTGAAAATTGCAGATTAACCTTGTTGTCAACATCATTGGAACCGGGCTCGACATTTGATGTCCAGACAAGAAATGCTCTGTCGACAAAAGCTTCAAGAGGTAGATGAGAGTCTGACAAAGTATATGTTGAAGAGTTCATGCAGGTATCTCCCTGCGGATTTCCCGGCTGATCAGCTTCCCCTGTCTTATTGGCAAGCATTGATTTGAACATAACATGATAAGAACGGGCACCGTCCTCCCATTTAAGTTCTTCACCCTGATATTCCGAAACATCGGGACCCAATGCGGATATTGAAAAAATAATAAAAATCAGTCCTGTAAAAATAGAGATTTTTGTCAATTTCATTTCTTACCCCTTGTTTTTTGTAAATCAAAAATTATCAAACCAGCACCTCATGAAAGGATAGATATTTTATTCATAAAGTCAAAAGAAAACATCTTTAACTTAGAATTGCAACATTACTTCTGTTTTCTTTTCAGTAACACGGTTGCGGAAAAAATCAGAAAAAATGCAGCTAAAAAGAACATAACACCTTGAATATAATTCCCGCCTGTAGCTACAAATGAACAGCTGCAACCTTTTGATCCGTTGTCTTCTCCGGTTCCGCATTTATCTCCGTCACAGAAAAATATTTTGGATTCAACAGAGTTTTCGTAAATTTCAACAGCGGGATTTGACAGTGCAAGATCTCTTATCATAAAAGAGGTTCTGCTTTCAGTTGAAAGTTTGAAATAAGCTTTTAAAAGCAAGTATTTTTCCTGATCTGAAGAGTAGGCCAGAGTACTTGACAAGTTCGGAAATAGAGCTGAAGACGGATTTGCCTTGAGATCATCTTTATCCAGTTCGGCTATGAGATCGTTAGGTTTTCCGTCACCTGTGCTATCAAGATGAAGCTCAAGCTTTGTTATATGTTCGCCAAAATTGGTGTTTGTACCCTGAAGTCTGACATTTATAGATTCTATCTGATTAGACATGTTCAGAGCTTTAGTTCTGAGATGCATTACAAGATGCCCTTCATTGCTGTTTATGGTATCAGCCGGAGGAACAGGAGGGTCAAAACCTCCCACAGTAAATATAAAATACTCTCCGGTGGGTTCAAAACTGTACTCCGCAAACTCTATCCTGCCTCCTTCTATCTCGACAAGATCGTTATCCTGTATACTACTGTTTTTATTGTCTTTAAACCCAAAATTAACATTATTTTTTATGGAAAAATTAAAATATGTTCCCGTTCCTATATCATCTGATTTGTAATCAACAGCGGCTCTTACTATGAAATAAAGTTTTTCGTCGGCTGGCATGGCTTTAAAATCATCCTTAAGTTCAAAACGAATCTGCTGACTGGAAATAGAGGAACCTTCTTTTGAAACAACTATATCCGAACCATCTCTTTTACCATTTCCGTCTTTGTCCCATATAAGTTCAAATTCTGAAAATATATCTTCCGGCATAGAGATTCCGCTACTGTCAAAGTTCAGGACAACAGAATTGAAAAGAAAAACTTTGTCATCACATGAAGGATAATCTATGCTGAACTGACCTAAAACCAAAGGTATTCCGTTGTTATCTTTAGGAATTATTATAGTATTGTTTTTCGGAGGCGTGTTTTTACCTTCCGCTGCTATTATTTTTGACTGAGAACACATTTCATCGGGATTACTGACACACTCGTTATCAACACAGGCTTCATAAGACGCACAGTCATCGTCAGTTTCACAGGCAAGATCAAAACCTCCACAAGCCTGATTTGAACCGGGATCCGGTTCAGAGCAGTCATCAAGGGGTTTGCAAAGAGAGTTGTCATTTTTCAACTCTAAATCAATACTTCTGTTTACTTTATAAGATTTTCCGGTTTTTTCATCTATTATATCTGCTGTGTTTTCAAAAACGGTATTTTTAGAAGGCTGGTCCGGCTTGACCTTGAATCGTATCAGTCTGGTATCGGAACAAGCACCGGTACTCCAGTTACACGGGCTCATGGATTCTGCAACCACATAACCTTCTCCCGAAAGAGGAAATTGATCTCCCGCTTTATCAGGTATGGAAACCCAGTCTGTGAAATAACCCTTTTCAGGATTGAATACGGTACCCATCTCTGTTGTTCCGGGAATATACTTGACTTCATTAGGCAGGTTATCTACAACTCTTACATTTTCAGCCACATCACTACCCCAGTTCTCCACTTTTATGAGATAATAAAAAGGTCTGTCGTCGCAGAAAATATTCTCATCTATCTCATCGTCCCGTGCACACGAACAAAAATGTTTCTCCCGGTCATGAGGCCAGTTCATATCTGCCTGGGATTCGGGCGGAATATCAAAAGCAGGTGCTTTGTCATCCACGGAAATAACCAGGAAATTTGTAAGAATAGCATCCTGGTTTACAGAAAAACGAACATCCATGGAGGTGTTTCCCCGGTAAAGATGCTCCTGCAGATTGACACTTTTACCGGCATCCAACAGAAATGTATCGACATCAACCCCTATCATGTGTTTTTGAGAATCAGCTTCTATACAATAAACAAGATCCTCTTCGGCAGCATCCGGATTCCAGTTTACAACACTTGATACGGCATTGTAAACCTCATAATTTCCCTGAGCTCCTCCCGTATTTGTATTACATTTGTTTTCAAGACGATAGGGAAGAGAGGCTCCTTCACCCATAAGAAAAATGGCCTCTTCCTCCATTTGTGCATTAAAAAGACCAACATCACCTTCCGCAAGCATTGCTGTCAGACGCATAACCGGTTTATCGGGAAGTTCAAAACCTGTAAGTTTTGCTTCAGAGACCTCGTCCTGTGCCCAGGAAAGTCCGGTATACATGTACAATTTTTTTGATGATCCTATTTCCTGAGAACTGTATATGAGGACAATTGACCATGCGGAAACCATTGTGGTATTACATTTGTAATGCTCATGATCTGTACATTCTAAACCGCTTACAGTGTAACGACCTTCGACTGCCTTGCCTTTTTTAGATATTTTATCAGGATCATATTTGTTCTGAAGGTTTGTAAAAAAAGGCGTTATATCCTTACGATATGTGAAAAACCCGAGGGTTTTCTCTTCGTCGGTCTTATAACCGTTTGAATCTTCACTGCACTCTATATCGACATAGTTTGAATAAGAAATTCCCTCAAAATTAAAAGATGTGAATTCACCCTCCTGTGCTTCAGAAGGATGAGGAAGAACTGTGTCCAGCGTGAAGCCTTCCTCTCCGACGGAAACTTCGAGTTCAACATCGGCAGGATCAGTTGCGGCACCTTCATGGGCACCTTCAAAAAGCAAGTTTACTGTATTGTCTGTGGGATCCTCAAGTTTACCGGGGTCTACAGCACCGGTCCAGATTATGTAGGCTTCTATTATCTCCGCATCATCCGGAATATGCGTACTTTCCTCATCTTTCGATCCTGCAGTCAAGTCAAAAGATGAACTTTCAAGACATGTGTCACCCTGCGGATTGTTATTTTCTATCTCACTGGGAAGTTTCAACTGGTCATCCAGAAGAGAATTGAACATAATGAAGTAATCACGGCTGAAACCTTCTTCTTCCCACTGTTTTGTAGGCTCACCACCGGGCATGTTGCCGTGGATGAACGCAGAAAGTAAAAAAGGAATTAAAACAAACAATAAAAAAGCAAATCGTTTAAAAACACACATAGTTAAGCCCCCGATCCATTCTGTTTTTGAGCATTAATCAACTCTCTTTGTCTCTGAAAAGTATACTTTATAATTAATTCACGGTCGTCAGCCGCTATCTTTCTGAATGCAATCCCTTTGATTTTTTCACCTTTGTGCTCTTCATCACTCTGCACCACGCCCACAGCCTTAACTTTTATGGGAATGTTCAGCGGAAGAACAACGGATATCATAACTGAATCACCCTCTTTTAAAGATTTTGGAAAACATTCTGATGATATTCCTGAACCACTTAATTCAACGGGCATACGAGTAAGAGCCTGTTCTGTGATACCGAGTTTTTCCTTTATCTGTTCCATATCCTCTTTTATTTCACCGATGGCGGAAAATAAAAGTCTCATCATATCCTCAGACTCTATCTTATCCACTTTTGTCGGAAGAGAAAAAGAGCCCGCACTCAGATAAGGCACAGCTGTTTTCACCCATTTTTCAGGAATCTCTTTAATTTTTTCAATACCCGTGTAAAGATTGGCAGCAATCCTTACATAAGATCTTTTTTCCTGCATATTAGTCCACTATATTAATAACACCCATATCATTCTACTTTACTTGAATTTAAAATCAAGGAAAGATATTCCATTTTCAGTTTCAATGAGCAGAAACATATTCTGCAAGTCCTTTTTTGAGAATATTCATGGCCCGCATTGTTTTTTCATTATCAAGAACAAAAGCTATTCTGACTTCATTTCTTCCGAGTCCGGGAGTTGCATAAAATCCTTCGGCAGGAGCCAGCATAAGAGTTTCTCCGTTTATTTCATATTCAGAAAGCAGCCATATGACAAAATGTTCCGCATTCTGAACAGGCAATTTCACTGTTATGTAAAAAGCACCTTCCGGAACCCGAAATTCCACATCTTCAATTTCTGAAAGAGCATTGAGAACCGTATCCCGACGCTTCTTGTACTCTTCCCGTATATTGTCAAAATACTCTTTACCGAGGGACAGACTGGGAATGGCGAGAATCTGATCCACAGTAGGAGGGCAAAGACGAGCCTGACCGAATTTCAATGCAGCCTGAGAGATCTCTCTATTTCTTGTTACAAAGGCCCCGATGCGTGCCCCACATGCTGAAAACCGTTTGGATATACTGTCAAAAAGCACTGCATTTTCCTCGATTTCAGGCATATCAAGTATGCTTGTGTGTGTTTCTCCGCTGAAAATAAACTCACGGTAAACTTCATCGCCGAAAAGAAAAAGATCGTGTTTTTTAGCAAGATAGGCAAGCTTTTTAACTTCATCCTCGGGATATACTTTACCGGTAGGATTGTTCGGATTGCAAAGCATAAACGCTTTTGTTTTCGGAGTAAGCAGAGCTTCTATCTCTTCAATCTCGGGAAGCTGCCAATTATCTTCTATTCTTGTGGTGACAGGTTTTACTTTCAGACCGGCAGCCACAGCAAAACCGTTGTAATTTGTATAAAAAGGTTCCGGGATCAAAACTTCATCACCGGGATCGCAGCAGACTGAAAACCCCATGATTATAGCCTCGCTACCCCCTGTGGTAACAATTATATCTTCACAGTCAAGATTTATACCGTGTCTTTCATAATAACCCACAAGTCCTCGCTGATACTCATCCAGCCCCTGGCTCGGACCGTATCCGATGACAGTCTTGTCGAAATTTTTAAGGGCTTTCCTCATATTTAAAGGTGTTTCAATATCCGGCTGACCTATATTCATACGCAGAATTTTTATTCCGCGTTCAACAGCACGGTCAGCATAAGATTTAAGTTTCCGTATCGGAGATGCAGGAAATTTTGTTCCTCTGACAGACGGGTTTTTCATTATTGACTCCATGTTGTAATTAACTGTACATATTCTTATATCTCTTTTTTTATTTTTTCAAGTATTTATTGATAAAACATCATACCTGCAAAATCAATTTCTTCGATTTAATTCTTCAGCAACACATTCATTTCTTATTTTAACGCGGATTGATACTCACAAGATCTAAACCCGCCGTATAAGCATACGAAACATATTGAGAAAAACCATATACATATAACCCCACAGCTTTGTCTGATTTCAGAGTATGCGCTCCTGTCTCCATGTCGATCCACTCTCTGTACCAATTCGTTCCCGGTATTTGAGTGAAATTGTTTGAATCGTATGTGGTATCGTTGAGAACTATCTCGGTATCTTTTTCAGCCACTATGGTTATGCGATTGTAATCGTAATTCGGAGGAACCAGAAAAATATAGTCATCTCTCATCTGCTCATTCGGAACAAGAAGCATCATTGCAGGATCTCCGGTATCCGCTCCGGCGTTCTGACTTGCAAGAAACTGTCCCACAAGAATGGGTTTGTCGGCTTGCACTACAAAATCACTGTTGGTTGAAAAATAGTGCATCTCTCCCGCATTAAGATAGATTTCTCCGGATATGCCACCCGACCATTTTACATATGTAGAATCTTCCGAAGCGAGAATTCTGTAAAAATCCTCTTCCGCATTACGAGGTTTTGTTCTTGAAACAGCGTAGCTCTTTCCCCAGCTCTGCAGAGGAAAAATCTGATGCTCCATGTGATCGCACGCGTACAGATCGGCAGGTATGAAGGTACATTCCGAACCTGCAAAAACAGCTATTTTTTTATCCGCTTCAATATAAGTTCCCGTCAAGTCAGGACCGTAACAACCTGAAAAACCATCACATGCCATACCACCGCAGGCAGGCACAGGACATGATGCATCGGCACTGTTAATGGTCAGAATCTGATGCTGTTGAAGATTGTAAGAATCAGAAGAACCTTTTTTTGCCGAAGATACTCCCTCTCCGGATATTGTGTCGGCACTATAATTTACATTTACTTCAGTGGATCCTTCCGCCACTGCAACGATTGATATATAACCCGGACTGCTGTTTGTGTCGTCTGGAAAACAATTTCCAAATGCTCCGTCACATTTTCTCAGCCCCCATGTGGGCCATGTAAGAACCGTATATTCTTTACCCATCGCTCCAATGGGAATGAGTAAAGTCGCATCATTTGAATACATGAGAATGTTACCGAAAGGATTCATCTGAGTAACTGTAACCGGACGGGTTGAAACAAGCCTGAAACCTTTGTCACTTATGCCTGCTCCCAGTATTATACCATCTTCTCCCAGTTCAAAAGAGAGCAGCCCTCTTGATTCTATGATTCCCTCATCTATGAGATTATTTCCGGAGCCGTATATTTTTACATCAACCTCTGTATCATTGGGATTGGCCACCACCAGAGCATATGTTGCACCGCTTTCATAGCCACCTCCCTGCTGAAGAAAAGCTCCCCAGTATTCACATCCCACATAACTTTGCTCCGCTTCAGCAATTCCGCATTCATCCAAACATTCACCACCGTAACACTGAGTTCCCTCTTCCGCACACTCCTCAAGTTCGAAATAGCCGGTACCGTCCGTTTTGCACTCTATTATAATATTGCCTTTGCAACTTCTTTCACCCGGTTCACACATTTTATATTCACAGTCCGGATATCCTGTATATCCTTCAGCACACCTGTCACAATTTTCTCCCGAATAACCGGTGTGACACGAACACTCCCCACTCTCTTCATCGCATGTTCCATTTCCATTACAATCCACACCGGAACATAAAGAATCTTTAGGCTTACAATCGGGATAGCCTTCATAACCTTCGGCACATTGATCACAATTTTCACCGGTATAACCTGTATTGCACACACATTCGCCTTCTTTTTCATGTCCATTACCACTGCAGGCATCCTGTGAAATTTCATTATCTCCACCATTTTCATTTTTAGAAACACACTCTCCTATTTCTGGATCACAGTATGTTCCGTAAGGACAATCATTGTTGTTTTCACATGTTTTTCTTGAATCATCTTCATCGCTTAAACAAGATGAAACTGCAAAAACAGTAAAAACAAGACACATACAATTCACAAAGATATTTTTCATTATTCCCCTGCCCCCTTAATAAAAACCTGTCAGTCATAACTTAATTGTTAATTATACTTGTTAAGAAAAATATTACAAGCAATTCATACTGGACAACGAAACTGACCATTTCCTTTTCTTCGCTATTATTTCAGAACAAATTGGTTTTCAGATTTTTTTCAAAAGTTCAAAACTCATCTCATCGTAGGATATATGAACTGTTTTTTCGTTGCAGACATTTACAACTCCCGGCGCTGCTCCCTTTTTTTTAGTAACATTCCGGCATCTTGTATACATAACTTCGCCCGAAGCAGTTTTTTTTCTTCCGCTGTAATGAAGAGCAAGTACAGAGGCTATAAAAATCTGACTGTCCGTAAGTTCACTCCCCGGGTTACTCCGCATTATTACATGACTTCCCGGTATCCCCGCCGCGTGGAACCAGTAATCTGAAGGAGCTGATTTTTTTAATGTGAGTGTGTCGTTGTCTTTGGCATTTTTCCCCACGAGAAAAACATCTCCTTCTCTGCTCACATATTTATGAAAAGGAGTATGCCTTCCGCTACCCTGTTTCTTTTTCGATGTTTCAGGAAGCAAAATGTTTTCAACAGGTGTCTTTTCAAGTTCATTCTTTTCCATGCGGCAGTTTTTCAAAAGTGATCTTATTTTTTCAACGCCTCTTTCAAGACGCTTTGCACGCGAAAAAAATTTTTTCATATTTTCCGAAGTTGTAAATCGTGGGTCCAGAGAAAGCGAGCTCTCTTTGCCCGAAAAATCATAGATCTTCAAAATGTCTTTTTTAACTGAAGGACCGCAGAGATATAAATTCGCCCTTATGAGTTCAGCTTTTTCTCTGAGTTGTTGAGCCTCTTTTTGGTTCTGTGGTATTTCCCGTGACAAAGTTTCAATTTTTCTTTCAAGATAATTAAGGTGGTTCTTTTTTATTTTTTCCTTTTTATGATGCAGTTTTCTGTTTTTCCCTTGAAAAAACTCTTTTTGCCAGTCAAAAGGATCTTCAATTTCAGGATCTATGTAAGTGAGAGGTTTTTTAAGTTCGGGAACAGAAAAAAATTTTCGACCGGACCATATAATCTCTCCGTCCTGTGAAAGAATTTGCGGAGTATAGGAACCGAAGAGCACAATTCTGAGCATAAAATCACTGAAAGAGACAACAAGTGATTTGCCTAAGTTTTCTTCAATACCCACCGAAAATATTCGCCTGTTTCTGACATATTTACGAAGCCCCTCCTCTATGAATGTCAGAAACAGGCGAATATTTTCGGTGGGTATTGAAGAAAACTTAGGCAAATCACTTGTTGTCTCTTT
>JAWOGE010000188.1:0-2803 GCA_046497165.1 bacterium
AATCTGAGGTTCACCCGGAGGTTAATCGGCGATTTTTGTAAATCCTTATGAACAGAAAGCTTTTTCATTTTTCAATGAGAAAGTCGGACGATTCAGGTTTTACCCACATAATTCAAAAAAATATTGGTGAATTTCCCTATGAGCTATCTGTGTTCAAAATGTGACAGAGTTATCATCTTTACAGTTATTTGTTTTTTTATGAATTAAACATAAAAAGTCAGCATGGCGAACCATTTTTTAAAACCTTATGGAGATGTCCGCCGCTCCTCCGAATACCATGCCGTAGTCAGATTTTTCAGAAAAAAGGCTCACATGAAAAACCCGTAACCCCACCACTGTTTCAGCGTTCCCGGGCCATTTAAAGCCGAGTCCTCCGAAACCGCTTACAAGAGGGCCTGCGGCAAAGAATTCGTCGGTTCTGTCGTCTCCGGATTGCCCGCTTTTGTAATCCGGCCCATAGTGAAAACTCGCTCCCAAAGAAGGTCCCGACACAAAATATAAAATTTCTGAAATATCTTTTTTTATTTCCCAGGTGATTTCAGGTTCAAATTGAATCATTTTAAACTTCATAGCGAAAAGAATGGGCCTGAAGAGGGGCAGATTCATAACAACAGAGTTCTTTTTGTCAATGCGGTGAATTCCCAGAAACATAATGTCTGCTAATGGGCCACCTTTAACTCCCGGATCAGAGCCTACACACATTCTCAAATTATCATACCTTCCGCCGGCCATGAACTTTACTCCCGGACTCCAGTTGTTTTCAGATTTTTCATTCCCCCACAAAGAAACAGAGAGAAAAATAAAAAACACCGCAACAAACTTTTTCATAACACTCCTCCTTAACAATTCCTTATTTAGAAACTCTTTATTTTTAATAGTTTTTTTCGAACAATGCAAGTTTTTGTATTTGTAATATCATACAAAACAGTTTTATGCGTAACTATTTTTGACAAAGAGGACTATATTTTATAGCTTATTCGTTGTTCATACGGGAGTTTTTTTGAAAGTTTACTTCAAATTTCTTTTGTTTTTAATCTCTTTTATTTATATTTCCTGTGACAACTCTATGCCCCAACGGATTGATGAAGTTTATTCAGACATGGAAAACTATCCGGATGATTTTATTGAAAATTCCGATATGGAGGTTGATGTTGATTCGGATGCAAACTTTTCAACCACGGATGAAGATGATGTAAAGCCGGACGAAGATACTCCTGTGCCGGATAAACATGATGAAGATGAATACAAAGATGAAGGTGAGCCTCTTGATGTCAGCGTTCCGGAGGAGGAACCACCTGTAGATCTTCCAGGTGTTAATTTTAAGTTCTTTCCAGATTTGAGTTACGGAGATGAAGAGGAGCAGCTTATGGATCTTTATCTGCCGGATACTGAAAAGCCTGCTCCCTTTGTTGTGTTCTACCACGGAGGAGGTTTTGTAGCGGGAGATAAAAAAGAGGTTCATGAGCTGCTCGATATTTCAATACTTGAGGACCTTCTGAAAAATGGCGTTGCTGTTATTTCTGTCAACTATCGTCTTCTTGAAGAAAAAGAGGATGTCGGTCTGATCAAGCCTCTTTCAGATTGCAGAAGAGCATTACAGTTTTTAAGATATAATTCGGAGAAATTAAGATTGGAAAAGGAAAAAACAGTTCTTATGGGTCTTTCTGCCGGAGCCGGCTCCAGTATGTGGGTTGCATTCAATAAAGATATGGCAGATTCTGAAAACAGTGATCCGGTGAGAAAAGAATCAACAAGGGTGAACGCTGTGGTTGCCATAGAAACACAGGCTACCTATGACCTTGTGAAATGGGAGACCGAAATATATGAACCCTTTGGAATAACACTGGAAATGGCCTCCAACTTCGGCTTTAAAAAGACAATCTATTCGTTTTATGCAATTGATTCCATGGATGAACTCTATACCCCGGAAATAGAAAAATACAGAAAAAAGGTTGATATGCTTGATCTTATGACAGAAGACGACCCTGAAGTGTTTGTGTTTAACGCCCATCAGAATGCCGGTCATCCGGGAGCTGATTTTTATTCGCTTCTTCATCATCCGAGACATGCTGAAGTTTTGAAAAACAGAGCGGAAGAAACTAATATGAAAGGGAGATTTTATGCTCCGGCCCTTGGGATCGAGGATTCATCGGGGGAATGGATTGTACCTTTTATATTGAGGAATATTTTATAGCGAAAATAGCGACCCGGCAAAATATATAACCTGAATTTTATCGTTCTGATTGAAATCTGAATCGTTCGATTCAGGTGAAAAAACTTTCAATAACAATCACAGAATCCGTTCTGAAAAGGTGGCTTATCTTATAAAATAGACAGTTTGCGGTTGTTCTGATATCCTTTTAGCGGGGAGGTCAGTGCCATGAGTAAAAGGACTGTTGCGGTCAGAGTTTCTAAAGAGGCTTTGAAAAACATAAGAAAGGGACACCCCTGGGTTTTTGAAAACTCAGTGGTTTCAATGAATCGTAAAGCTTATCCGGGTGATATAGGAGTTGTTTTTGATAAAAAAAACAGGTTTGCAGCAGTTGGGCTGCTTGATCCGTTTTCGATGATAAGGTTGCGAGTTCTTCAGTTTGAAAAGCCTGCGAAGATCGATAAAAATTGGTTCAGAAAAAAAATAGATCGGGCTTTAATGAAAAGAGAGAAAATTATTAATGAAAACACCGACGGTTACAGACTGATATATGGTGAAAACGACGGTTTTCCGGGATTAATAGCTGACTTCTACAGCAAAAGTGTTGTAGTTAAGATATATTCTTTAAGCTGGATGCCCTATCTTGATTTG
>JAWOGE010000236.1:0-4790 GCA_046497165.1 bacterium
TTGTCATGGGTTATGAATACGAAAGCATACATTTTCAGCTCCTTTTGTTGGCTTTTTCAATTAAATGTTTCTTCAGGTTTTCTCCAAACTCCTCTGCGGGGTTTATGCCCTGTTTTTTAAGAAGATGATCCCGGGCCACCGCCTCCATTATGGAACTGAGGTTGCTGCCGTGACGAACAGGTATGACATAATATGGTTTCCGTGTTCCCATTATTTCGTAATACTGCGTTGAGCTTCCTATTCTTTCATATTCGAATGTACTTCTGTCTTCCCACAGAACAAGGCGCACAACAGTATCGATCTCTTTTTCCATCAATACGGAAGTTACACCGTACATCCTCTGAAGATCAACCAGACCTATTCCTCTTATTTCCACAAGATTTCTCATTAATTCATTACTCATTCCAACGAGATGGTCAGGGGGAATCAGTTTGATTTCAACTATATCATCAGCTATGAGTTTATGTCCTTTGAGTACAAGGTCCAGTGATGTTTCGCTCTTCCCGACTCCGCTGTCACCCATTATGAGCATGCCCACACCGAGCACATCAACGAGTTGTGCATGCAGAGTTGTGTATACAGCAAGTTCTCTGATAAGAAAATCTTTTATGTAGTCTATGAGTCTGCTGGAGTTGATTTTTGAAGATAAAATGGGGATATTGTATTTTTCAGCCATTTTCAAAAAATATTTGAAAGGTTTTATGGGGTGGGTGAATATTATGCAGACAGGCTTTTCTTTGAGAAAAGTATCGGTTCTCTCTATTCTTTCAAATTCATTAAGTGTGTTCAAATAGTCAGCTTCACTTTTCCCGAAAAGCTGTATTCGCTCTCTGTAGAGATGTCTTGTAAATCCTGCTATGGAAAGACCCACCACCTGAACACTGCTGCTGTTTACTTTTTTGTCGGTCAGGTCTTCCCGCGAAAGATTTTCAAGATTCAGTCTGAGTTTTTCTTCTTTCAGCAGTTTGAGAAGGCTTACCGGTCCTGCAGTTGGCATCGATCTTCATCCGTTATAAAGTTAATAATATCTGTTTTGCTGTCAGCGTTTTTCAATTTATGCAGGAGATCTTTGTTTTTGCATATCATTGAAATTCTTGAAAGAAGTTTGAGATAAAGAAGGTTGTCCTTTTCCGGAATCAATATTATAAAGAACAAGCTCACACCTTTACCGTCTATACTGTTGAAATCAACAGGTTTTTTAAGTGTTGTCACATAGAGATATATTCTGTCTATTTTTCTCAGCCGTCCATGCGGAATGGCTACTTCGTTTCCTATTCCGGTTGTACCGTAAGACTCGCGTTCTCTTATGGCGGATATTATGGACTCTGCTTCAGCTATATTTTCTTGTTCGGCACTTTTCGCTATTGTTTCAATAACATGATTTCCCGTTTCGGTACTTAATTTATGAAATATGTGTCTTCTGTCCAGGTATGTTTCAATTGTACTCATATTTTCAACTTTCGTCTCAATTCTCATTATTATAAAATTCATAATCACGCTTGCGTTCCCGGGCGGAAAGGATATTCAACTTCTTTCGGTATTTTGCAATGGTTCTTCTCGCCACTTTTATACCCTCTTTTTTCAGAAGATGAGATATGTCATCGTCACTGTAGGGTTTTTCTTTAATTTCTTTATCTATTATTTCAATTATTCTTGTTTCAAGATGACGGTTTGTTGTAACTGAGGAAGCTTTTTTATTCACCTCTTTGACAAAAAAAGATTTCAACTCGTAGATGCCGTGTTTTGTCATTGCGAATTTTCCGTTTGTAAGACGGGAAACAGTGCTTTGGTGTCTCCCTATGTCATCAGATACATCTTTGAGTTTCAAGGGCTTGAGGAATTTTTCTCCGGAGCGCAAAAAATCTTTTTGCAATCTGAATATACTTGAAGCCACCTGATAAAGAGTTTGATTTCTTTCCTTGAGACTTTTGACAAGCCACTGAGCAGATTTGTATTGTTGTTTCATGAAATCACGGTCTTTTCTGTTTTTTACCATGTTCATCTCTTCATCATGCTGTTTATCGTCA
Source organism: bacterium (assembly GCA_046497165.1). Classification (GTDB taxonomy): domain Bacteria; phylum UBP6; class UBA1177; order UBA1177; family JAWOGE01; genus JAWOGE01. Next base: position 2,028 of record JAWOGE010000236.1, read on the forward strand.
ATGATTCTGATATCGGGAAGGAATTTGTTCTCTATCTCTATGTAGGTTTCATCATTTATAAGATGTACATGGAGATCCGGTACAGCGTATTCAGGTTTAAAATGATCATATCCGTAAGCAGGATAAGGAGCAATTGTTCTTATTGCTGAAAGTATATCTTTCATGGCATCTTTTTTTATGCCCATATTTTTGCATATTTTCATAAAATTTTGCTGACGAAGGGCATTAAGATTGCTGTCATCTGAGAGAAGAAGTTCTATGTTTTTTGTTATTTCTCTATCTTCATCTTTTTTGTCAGGCAGTTCGAGAAACATAAATTTCAGATATGATTCAAAATCACTTGCGGCTGTTCCGGGTGGGTCCAGATACATTAAGTTCTTTCTTGCTTCAGAAACTTTATTAACAGGAACTCCAGTAGTTTGTGCTATTTCAGAATCATCTTCTTCAAGGAATCCTTTTTCATTTATATTGTACAGCATATATGTCATAATTTCTTTTATTTCTTCAGAAAAAGATGTTCCGCTGACCTGAAAATCAAGGTGAGTGGTAAGAGATTCAACTTCCGGAACCGTGTCTTCAAGAGTGTATGTGCTGGAGTAATCATTTTTTTTCCGTACATGAGTATCTCCAAAACTGTTTCCGTTATCTTCTTTGTATCTGTTCCAGTTATATTCGTTGAGCACATCGGAGATTTTTTCCAGTTTTTCTTTTCCGCTTTCTTCTCCGGATTCAGTTTGGTCTGATTCGTTTACATCTCCGTCATTTGTGTTATTCAAAGCTTCAACAGGTTCGTCTCCCCAGTCTTCAACTTCAAGGTTGTGGTTCTCATTTATTTTTTCAAGAAGCATTTCACGCAGTTCAACTTGATTTTTCTGAAGAAGCTCTATGCTTTGACGCATCTCCTGCGTCATGTTAAGTGTTTGTTTTTGTTTGAGTTGTGTTTCTAAGCGCACAGTGTTTGCCATTGCTCCTCCATTGGATTGAGTATAATGGAAAAAAAACTCATGGCAAGAAAATTGCTTAAAATTAATCCGAATTATGTGAGGAAATATATATTATTTCACATTTTTCAGATATAGCTGCATTTTTCGGGGGATTTAGTACAATTTTATTCGTATGATTGTTTATCCAGCCCAGAGGAATGGCCCGGGCAGGTCTATTTGTAAGAAGATTTTCAAAATTCACTTTGTTTTTTTTATTCGGTAGTTTGACAGTGTTTTTAAGTTTTTTGTAAGGTATGCATATTATATCGGTTTCTCCTGTTTTTATGAGTTTGGAAAAAACTTTTTCGAGATAAGGGTAAAGCAAAAAAGTGGTAAGGAGGCGGGCCGTGAAAAGAGGTCCCACAACATGGGAGCATTTTTCAAAGCGACTTACAACGGTTTCAGTGTCTTTGGTCAGGATTTCAACTACGAGATGTATATCATTCCTGACCTTATGTTTTTCAAGAAGATGCTGAACCATCAATATTCGTGAAAAAGTATCTGCATCGATCTGGTCAGCTGATTTTTCATATAGAAGAAGAGCGTCTGCAAGTATGATAACGGTAGAAATGTCTCTGAAAGGCATGGCCTTTTTGACTTCAGTTTCATTTTTAAAATGACATTCTCTGAATATGGGTTGTGTGGTTTTACTTTTTTCTATTCCCAAAGAGAAAAGATGATCTTCATACCACTTGAAAAACTCTTTTTCGCTCTGATTGTCAATTACATAAACCTGTTCTCTGCCCTGACTGCTGAACTCTTCAGTTATACGGGGTAGTTTGTCGTTGACACCTATGATTACAACACCTCCTTTTTTTTCTTTCGGGGAAAGAGAGGCTGTGTTTTCTATATTTTCAAAAGTGTTTTCAACACAGTTTGAAGCATCATATGAATTTGCGGCAAGTACAATGATTTCAGAACCGAGAGGGATTTTCTCATTGGAATCAGGAAGTAATCTGCACTCGAACTCTTCACCGGTTTTCAAAAATCCAACAGGAATCCCGTCGGGAAAACAGTTCAATATTTCTCCAAAAGCTGTGCTTTCAGGAAAGATTGAAGGTATTGAATGGAACTCATTCCCTTCGGCAGTGAGAAGTTCATTGTAAATTGAATAAGCATGAGGGTTTGAACACAGACAGGAAAACATCTTGGCGGTGTAGTAAACAGTATCGAAAAACACCGGATTCCAATTGTTGTACAGCCTGTTTTTTTCACGTTTTTCTGCGTCTCTTTTCAAATATCCTTTGGAGTAGTTTATACGGGCAGAATCCATATAATTCAAAACAAGATTGGGTGCTTTTCTTTCCGGATCTGAACTTTTATGCATCAATGTGTTTATGGATACCAGAGTTTTTGTCACAAGGGAATCGTTTAACTTCTGGTCGTCATAAGATTCAGAATCTCCGCCGAAAATGATAACCCCGTCGGATTCTGCAAGAGACACTCTTTCCAATGCCTCGCTGTTCCAGAATCCACCTGTTCTCGGTATGACTTCAACACGGGGGCGGGATTTCAATTTGAAGTCATCATCATTATGAGCCGACTCTCTCATTACTACAACTTTTTTTGTTTTTCTTTCAATACGACAATGCATGTCAATTTCGTCAAGTAAATGAGAAACAAATTCATTTCTGCCGAGAAGAATAATATGTCCTTTTTCGCAGACCTCTCCGTGTCCTTTTTTCAGTTCATGGAGGTGTTCCATGAGGCGACCTATAATTACAGCGATTATAATACCGTTGAACAGCACTATTCCTACAGAAGTTAGGACTAAAATAAG
>JAWOGE010000109.1:0-4559 GCA_046497165.1 bacterium
TACACCAAAAAACACAAAAGAGGCTATTATAATCCCCATAACTCCTTCTCCGGCAATGAGCCCTGAAGAGTAAAGAACTCCGGATTCAGACTTTTCACTGCGTTTTTTTCTGTCAGAGTTAAAAATTCCGAGGACACCTCTAACAACTCCTCCAATCATTACAGGAGTGCTGAGATGCAAAGGAAGATAAAGTCCCACCGCAAAAGGAAGTGCAGAAACTCCCAGCAATTCTATTACTGCAGCAGAAGCGGCTCCTATAAAAACAAGCCCCCAGGGAAGATTGGCCTGCATGACTCCCTCTATGACAAGTTTCATGAGGGTTGCCTGGGGAGCGGCCAATTCCTTTGAGCCGAAACCATAAGTGTTATGAAGAAGATAAAGAACACTTCCCATGACAAGAGCACTCACAAAAACACCTATGAACTCACCGATCTGTTGCTTCCAGGGAGTTGCTCCGACTATAAAACCCGACTTCAAATCCTGCGAAGTATCACCGGCAATTGCGGCGGCTATACACACAAGCCCTCCTACGGTAATTGCAGTGACCATACCCTCAATACCTGTTATTCCAACGGCTTTCAGAAGAAGCGTTGTCAAGAGAAGAGTTGCTATCGTCATACCTGAAACAGGATTGGAAGAGCTTCCAACTACACCGACAATCCGGCTGGATACAGTAACAAAAAAGAATCCGAAAACAGCAACAAGCAGAGCACCGATTATGCCTGTGGGAATTTGAGGTAGAAAAGCAAGAATCACAATGATAACAGCTATTATTACAACAACTATTTTCATGGGGATATCTCTTTCTGTGCGTTTCTGGGATTCTCTGTCTATTTTAAATCCTCCGAGAGCCGACTTGAAAGATTTAAGTATTACGGGAAGCGATTTTAAAAGACTTATTATACCAGCAAAAGCCACAGCTCCGGCACCGATATATCTTATGTATCGATTCCATATCTCCCAATGATCAAGATCAGATATAAGTCCCAGAGCCGGCGGTATAATTTCCGATGATGCGGCTCCGAAAATACTTATTGCAGGAATAAAACACAACCATCCCAAAACAGCACCTCCGAGCATATACGCAGATATTTTCGGACCGATAATAAAACCCACTCCGAGCAATGCAGGCTGAATATCGGCTCCCACAGCCGCATTCTTTATTCCGGGAATTACTGTCTCTACAGATTCACTGAACAGACCAATCCCTTTTTGTAGAAATTTAAACAGAGCACCTATTCCGAGACCCGCAAATACTGTTGTAGCTTTGCTTCCGCCCTCTTCACCCGCAACAAGTATGTCTCCGCATGCTGTACCTTCAGGATAAGGAAGGCGATTATGCTCCTGAACTATGAGAAATTTCCTAAGAGGAATCATCATGACGACACCTATGAATCCTCCGAAAAGAGAGATGAGGAATATCTTAAAAACACCGGGAACTGAAACAGAATCATATTGAGAAGCCCATAAAAAAAGCACAGGAATAGTGAAAATAACACCGGCTGCAAGAGATTCACCCGCAGAACCTATGGTCTGAACCATGTTGTTTTCCAGAATAGACTTTCTTCTCATAATTCCTCGTATAATTCCCATGGATATAACCGCCGCAGGAATAGATGCGGAAATGGTCAATCCGACTTTCAATCCGAGATAAGCGTTCGCCGCACCGAAAATAACGGCAATTAAAGCTCCGAGAACAATAGAAACAAAAGAGAATTCAGTCATAGTTCTGTCTGCAGCGATATAGGGCTTAAAAGTGTTTATATTGTTATTTTTCTTTGAAAGAATCTTTTCGTCATCCATGATAAACTCCCTGTTATATCAATTTTCTTCCATTGGAAAATATCCTTACATTTAATTCAAGTCAAGAAATTACATAAGCTTGTTCCAAAAAGCTCTCCATCATGAAAATCAGGTCACTCTTTCGGAAAGTTCGGGGATATAACGCCAGTACTGTTCAGGCATAAAAGATTTCTGAAGTTTCAAGTTTTTTCTATTTTCGATTGCAATGGTTTTAAAATACTTTTTCCAAAGCAATTCAAAAAGATCTTTACCCTCTTCGTTTTCATACATTTTAACAAACTTTCCAACCTCCTTTTTTTCAAAAAAAATCTGTCTCAAAACCTTTTCGTCATAAAAAAGAGCCGTGTTTCTCTCCCTGTCATGTATTATCCATCTGTCATCAGGAAGACGGTTTTTAAAGTAACTCCCCAAAAGTGGCATAACAAAGGTTTTGCTGAAATAAGGTGCATAAAGAAGATTTTCAATTTTTCTGAAACGAAGAAGACCTTTAATTCTATGGGCTTCTCTGCGGGTCGCAAAAGCCGCATTGATTACAAATCTTATGGATGGTTCCGCCATGTGATTGAACGCCGGACTACCATTTTTTTTAAAATAGTTTAGAAAAAAAGGTGTCTTTTCAGCCACAGAATCTCTTCCCGAAGAAAAAGCATGCATAAGAGTTCTTGAAACCTTTTTCAAAAGAAGTGCTTCTTTTCCATAAACAGCTTCACGCGGCAAAGAAGTTATTTGAAAAGTCTTTTCAAAAAATCCGGGATTATAGCTGTATTCAACCTGAAGTTCATCTTCTGCTTTCGCAACTTTCCATAATCGCTCAACTGCATCGAGATAAGACTCCATTGTTCCTTTGAAAAGATAAATTTTTCTCATTTTATATCAAAAATATCAAGTTGTTGTGGCACATTATTACGGTTTTCCGAAACAGCATTGTAAATTTCAGTATATTTTTCAGAAACTCCGGGCATTTTCCTTCCTCTGCATGTTATGAAATAACAAGCTCTTTTTATTACCGCTCCCATCTGTTTAAGATGGGGAAAATCAAGTTTGTGAGATCTTCTTCCCCTGATTATTCTACGGGCGGACAACGGTCCTATTCCGGGAACACGGAGTAACATCTCATAGTCAGCTTTATTTATTTCTACAGGGAAAAGGTGAAAATTATCAAGTGCCCAATTTGCCTTGGGATCCAATGATGTATCAAGCATGGGTTTTTTACCGGAAAGTATTTCATCAGCTGTGAAATTATATCTCCTAAGGAGAAAATCCGCCTGATAAAGCCGGTGCTCTCTTAAAAAAGGTGGCGTTTCAACTTCAGGAAGTTTTTTTTCATTTGGATTCACGGGGATAAAAGCACTGTAATAAACTCTCCGCAAACTAAATTTATTGTACATGGCTTCTGACAGTTTCACAATGCTGAGATCCGTCTCCGGAGTAGCTCCCACTATCATCTGTGTAGATTGACCGGCGACGGCAAAATCCGGTGCGGAACGATATTTGCGTTTCTCCTCCGCACTGTAAACTATTTTACGGGAAATACTCTCCATTGGTCTGAAAATATCCCTGCGGGTTTTGTCGGTAAGAAAGTTAAGACTTTTTTCAGAAGGCAGCTCGACATTTATCGATATTCTGTCGGCAAGAGCCCCTGCCATATCAATCAGATCTTCAGAAGCCCCCGGAATGGCTTTTACATGTACATATCCCCTGAAAGCGAACTCTCCACGAAGTATCCTCAGAGTTTCCACCATTAATTCCATGGTATAATCGGAATTACGAACAATACCACTGGAGAGAAAAAGTCCTTCCACATAATTTCTTTTGTAAAATTCGACAGTAAGTTCAGCAAGCTCTCTCGGAGTAAAAGAAACTCGCAGAATATCGTTGCTTCTGCGATTTACACAGTAGGCACAATCAAAAACACATATATTTGTAAAAAGAGTTTTCAAAAGAGAGATACAGCGACCGTCATCACTCCAGCTGTGACACACACCTGAAGAAAAACCTTTGTAACCCTTGCGGGAAACACCTGAAGAAGCACAGCTAACATCATACTTTGCAGAATCACTTAAAATTTCTATTTTTTTCATAAGATTCAAAGCGCACCTCACATTTGTAAGGTCATACTACCTTACAAAAAATATATGTCAACTATTTCTACACCCATTGCAGCAACTTTTATATTTCACAGGGGTTGCGGATTGTAATTGAATTGAGATGTTGCAAAACATGTCGCATTCTATGCCGCGGGTTAATCCGATGCTATGTTTGAAAGTATAAAACCATCCAGTTTTAAGCCTGACATTGATTCCATCTGCTGTGAAAGTTTCCTGGAAGAACTTTTCATAAAAGAAAAATCGAGTGGGTATACTTTCAAATCTTTTCCGTCTCCCAGAACAATTTTCGAATCTACATCCATAAACGACAAAGCAACAGCGTCATCAGATGTCGGAATTGTAATGAGAGGCTTATCATTCTCCAGAGACCATATTTTTACAGTTCTGTCATCACTTCCCGAAGCAAGAAATTTTCCGTTTTTCGAAACGGTTATAAAGCTGACCCATTTACTGTGATCTGAAAAAGTTTGCTCTTTTTTTCCCGTTTCAACATCCCATCTTATAATTTCAGCATCTTTTCCCGATGAATAAAGTTTTTGAGAATCATGGGAGAAACAAACACCGGAAACCCAGTCTTTGTGTCCGTTTTCAAGAACTTTTTCAAGGTCTCCGTTGCTTTTGTACATGTATATATTTCCGTCACTGCTG
>JAWOGE010000117.1:0-7656 GCA_046497165.1 bacterium
CCGTAGTAGCGAATCTTAAAATGTGTTTTGAAAATACTATTGTTATATCAAAGACTTGGCTCGTTTGTGGTTTGGAACTTCCGTTTCAACGAGAGATAGGGACAATTCAGGTTGTATTTCTGAAAAAATAAAAATCTTGACATAGCTGTTTTATATTAATAAAGTGTAATTGTTTTTACATTTTTTCAAAGGAGGTTGAGTTATGTTTTTCAAAAGAAAGAGTATTGTACCGATTCTAATGTTTCTTCTCATGTTTTCTTGTGGAGAATCCAACACGAGAGATATTGTATCAAATGACATCGACGAAGAAGTTATGAATGATGAAGATGTTGGCAATACCGGCAATACCGGTAATACAGGAGACACTGGAGACACCGGAGATACAGGAGATACTGGAGATACTGGAGATACTGGAGACACCGGAGATACTGGAGATACTGGAGATACTGGAGATACTGGAGATACTGGAGATACTGGAGACACTGGTGACACTGGAGACACTGGTAATACCGGAAATACTGGTGACTCAGGAGATTCCGGGAATACCGGCAGTGAAATGATATGCGAGTCCGATGAAGAAGTTGAATGTTACAGCGGTCCTTCGGAAACAAAAGATGTGGGAATATGCAAAGCCGGAATAAAAATTTGTTCCTCTGACGGAATGAACTGGAGTGAATGTCAGGGAGAAGTGCTCCCTGAAACAGAAGTATGTGACAGCGGATTTGATGAAGATTGCGACGGTTATGCAATGAACTCTACTACTGTAGGTGATTTTGATGATGACAGCTGGACTGTTTGTAGCGGAGACTGCTGTTTCACCGATGATGCAACAGATCCTATGGTGGATTCACTTGATTCTCAGGGTTTTTATGTTTTTCCATGTCAAAATCCTGAACTGGTAAATCCCGGGGCTGTTCAAATTGACGGAGATGGAGTTGATAACAATTGCAGTGGGGATCAAGATGAAAGAACAGGTTGCTCAACGGGAAACAAATTTGAAACAGACCCTGGAAACATGGCAATGGAATTGCTGAAAGCAATGGATATTTGTGAAATTCATGATCCGTCGGTAGGGAACTGGGGAATAGTTGGAGAACCTGTTTTGACTCTGGCTAATGGAGCCGGATCTCCAAATTATTTGCAGTACGGTGTAAAAACAAGATTTGGAAATTCATATAATGATCCGAGGTTTGGCAGCAATCTTGCTATTCTTTCTTCAGGAAGAGCAAGGGATGCAAATGATTCGGAACCTACGGAACAAGTAAGCTATCAGCATTCCGATGAAACTCCTCCTGCCGGGGAACCACCTGCTGATTTTGTATCACCACATGGCGATGCTCTTCCTCAAACGAGTGAATCCTGTCCGGGTGGACAAACGGCGGCTAATGACTCTGTTATGCTTACAGCTCAGATAAAAGTTCCCACAAATGCTTTTGCTTTTTCTTTTGATTTCAGGTTTTTTTCACAGGAGTATTACAAGTGGACATGTGAAAATTTCAATGATTTTTTTGTTGCCCTTCTTGATACTTCGTGGACTCCCGGAATTGACGAGGACCCGATTCCTGCTGATAAAAACATTGCATTTGATAAAAACGGTAATTATATCAGCGTAAATTCAGGACAGTTTTTTACAACATGTTATGCAAAAGACGGATATCCCTGTCTTGATGGAACAGACGCACTTCTTCAGACAGGTTACTATGATCTGGCAAGCGAAATTCACAAACCCTGCATTGAAGAAACAGGCGGGACATGCACAAAATGGGGCCCCAATGCCGGTGCCACAGGCTGGCTAACAACTACTGCTCCTGTTGTTCCCGGAGAAACAATAACTTTGAGATTCGCAGTCTGGGATACTCAGGACAGAATGTTGGATTCTCTGGTTTTACTGGACAACTTCAGATGGCATGCAGAACCAAGTGGCGGACCTCAAACATATGCTTGCTGGGATCTTAACAAAAACGGCATCTGTGATTTACCTGAAGAGGATATAAATGGTGACGGTGTCTGCAACGAAAGAGATTGCTGATACATATACTCTTCTGCAAACACCTGATCTTTTCTTGACTGGAAACAATATATGACAAGAATAATACTGAACTGTTGAGTGAGGAGTCTTATGAAAACTTTGAAAAAATCTCCCTACAACAAAATACTGGGCGGTTGTCTTGCCGGCATAGGAGAGTATTTTGGCTGGGATGTAACTCTTGTGAGAATAATTTTTGTTCTGATAACTCTCGCCACAGGAATTTTCACCGGAATAATAATATATGCCGTAATGTTTATCTTGATGCCGGAATAACTCTGATGCCGGGAATTTCCGGTTTATCTAAGTTCTCCAACAGCTTTTTCCGCCGTTTTTACAATATTATATTCAAGCTTTTCAATTTTTATGAAATCATCATAAAGGAATCTGTCATTTTCCATGAACTCAATATCTTTTCTTATGAGTTCATAGACAGGTTTTATACCTTTTCCGGGTTTGTGCGGCGTTCTGAAATCAACGGCCTGCATCCCGGTCAAGAGTTCCAGAAGTATAACTTTCACAGAGTTCTGTACAATATTACTGCAACTTCTGGCAGCAATTGTGCCCATGCTGACATGATCCTCCTTTCCGGCTGAAGTGGGAATGGAATCCACAGTGGCTGGAAAACAGTTTTTTTTATTTTCACTGACCAGACTGGCGGCGGCAACATGAGCTATCATATAGCCTGAGTTAAGTCCCTTATTTTTCACCAGAAAAGCAGGGGCACTGCTGAACTCGGGATTTACAAGCTGCTCTATGCGGCGTTCGGAAATGGAAGAAAGTTCCGACACAGCCATGGAAAGATAATCCATAACTATACCTATGGGTTCTCCATGAAAATTGCCGGCGGATATGGTTTTTTCTTCATCCGGAAAAATAAGCGGATTGTCTGTGGATGAGTTCAATTCAATCGTAAGCACATCCCGTGCATGAGCACAAGCCGTTCTCGCAGCACCGTGAACCTGGGGAGCACATCTGAGACTGTATGAATCCTGAACTTTAGCACAATGTTTATGGCTTTCTCTTATTTCTGACTCCTGTATGAGTTTTCTTACATTGTAAGAAACATCGCCATGTCCGTAATGCTTTCGCACATCATTTACCAGCTGATCAAAAGGAGCATCTGTGCCCATGACCGCATCCACAGTTGTAGCAAGAGCTATGTCTGAAAGTTTCAGAAGGTTTTCCACACGATGAAGTGCTTTAACCCCCACCGCAGTCATAACCTGTGTACCGTTTATGAGTGCCAGTCCCTCTTTGGCTTTCAATTTTACCGGAGTAATGTTGTGCTCTTTGAAATAATCCTCCGTTTTAACAATATTGCCGGAGTTATCGCAAACATAACCTTCACCTGTAAGCACAAGGGCCAGATGTGCAAGAGGTGCCAGATCTCCACTGGCCCCGACACTTCCCTGGCAAGGTATGTGAGGACAAACATCCTTATTTATAATTTCAATAAGTTTGTCAAAGGTTTCAATACTTATTCCGGAAAAACCCCTGGCAAGAACATTGGCTCTGAGAAGCATGATAATACGAACCGTTTCCCTGTCAAAAGGCTCCCCCACAGCGATGGCATGACTTCTTATGAGATTTTGTTGAAGTTCTCCAAGATTTTTTTTTCCAACACGAACATCGCTGAGAATACCAAATCCCGTATTGATACCGTAAACAGCATCCTCCCTGTTTAAAATGCTTTCAACATAATCTCTGCAGGAAGATATTCTTTTTCTCGTTTCTTCCGGACAGACAACCTCTACAGCTCCGTGACTGAAAGAAACGACATTCTCAATGGTAAGATCATTTCCGTTTACAAAAATAGTTTTTTTCATATTCCACTCCTGTTTAAAATCAACTGCCTCATTTTATAACTATAAAAGATAAAAGCAAGGTGTGATTTCACAAAAAAGTGAGTCAGACCGAAACGATTTTACAAACCTCCTCTTATCCCCAAAACAAATGTTCTCGGGACTCTTGGTCCATAGATATATCCGGCATCTCTGTCCGCTCCTTCATCTAAATCATTTTGAAAGGAATCAAGAATGTTTTTTACACCTGCATAGGGTTTTATAAAAACATTGCTGTCCATACTGAACAAATAGGAAACATTTATGTCCCATCTTGCAAACCACGGAGTTTCAACAAGTCTGAAGTCATCTCCGTCAAAATCTCCTTCGTGCTTTATTTTCATTGGTCCCGTCATGTCCACAAGTGTGAAAATCTCAAGATTTTTCCAGGGTCTGCCCGTCAAAGAAAAAAATCCGTAGGTGTTGGGAACTCTCAGGAGTCTTTTCTCTTCTACACCTGTTTCAAGAAGATCTTCATCGGCCTTACTATTTTCAGCTTTTTCAAAAGACCATCCTGCTTCAAAATCCAGATATTTTTCATAATTCGCCTTCAGTTCAACCTCCAGCCCCATGACAGTTGTTTTTCCCGAATTGTATCTGATTTTTCTGTTTTCACCTTCTTCAAACAGCTCATCATCTTCGTTCATATTTTTTGTTGCAAAAGCATCTTTTATGCGACTGTAGAACCCATTTACAGAAGGATTCAGGAAAAAACCCTCCAAGGGTTCTATTTCATATTCAAATTGCTGTGAAATATTCCATGATTTCTCTGCGTGGAGATCATCGCTGTTAAATGTCGGAGAAGGCTCCCCCTGCACAACGGTTATATGAAAATCTTCGTCAAATATCTGCGGAGCCCTGAATCCCGTGGAAAAAGATGTTCTTGATCTGAAACCGTTGAAATCTCCAAGCATCAAAGCAAGTCTCGGTGAAAAAATGGCTTTATTTACTTCACTGTGCTTATCTATTCTGCCTCCTGAAACCAGTGCAAGCCACTGTGTCATCTGAAAATCACTCTGAAGAAAACCTCCAAAATTTGTATATCTTTCATCAGTAAACAACTTTCCTTCCGCATCATTATCTCTGAGATCTTCAATTGAGTATTCAAGACCTCCGGTGAGCATCATGGCTCCGAATCCCGGGACAGGGAGCAAATGGTTCATCTTAACATTTGTAACATGCAGCGGATTTTTTGTCTGTCCATACATATCACCGAGAGGGTCATCTCCACCGTAATAAGAGTGTCTTTCCGTAACAGCAAAATCATACGAAACAGTATAATCTGTTCCCGGTTTCACCTCATGTTCCCATTTGACATCTCCTGTCCATCTGTTTGTATCAACCGCTTCCGCAACTTCTGATTTGTGCTTTGCTTTTGACATCCTGTCACCGCCTCTTCTGCTTTCCTTAATCATATCAAACTTTCCGGTCAATTCAGAATCTTTAAAAAGAGTAAGCTGCCCTTTAGCACCTCCGTAAACCTGTCTCATCTCTCCAAGATCAGAAAAACCATCTCCGTTTGCATCCCAGGGCTGTCTTCCCACCCCGCCACCATAAGCATAAAGAGCAGCATTCTTTTCCGGTGTAATTACGGCAACATTGCCTCCCAGTTTAAGCATTTTTTTTGGACTGTTATCTCCATCTTCGGTCATAAATTGCGTTTCCACATTAATGTTTCCGGTATTTCGGGAAGGCTTCCGGGTAATAACATTTATAACTCCGGCAACGGCATTGCCACCGTAAAGTGCACTTCCACCACCTTTCACTATCTCCACCCTCTCTATCATCTCAACCGGAATATGTTCCAGACCGTAAACTCCTGCGAGGGAAGAATATACAGGGTTTCCATCAATTAGAATCTGATTGTAGTGACCATCGAGACCATTCAGACGAACCTGATTAAAACCACAGTTCTGACAGTTGTTTTCCACCCTAACCCCGGTATTGCTTTCCAGAGAGTCAGCCAAATTGGCCGCATTTTTAACTTCCATCTTCTCTTTTGAAATAACACTTGTCTTTACAGGTGCCTTTTGAATGGTTTTTTCTGTAGAAGTCCCCGTGACAACCACCTCTTTTTCTGTATCAACTTCTAAAAAATCTTCACCCTCATCATTTTTTTTCTCACTATGAACCTCCTGTTTTTTTTCAATTTCTTCTTCATCTTTATTTTCTGACTCTGTTTCAGATTCATCTATCTCTATTATTTCCTCCTCCCCTTCTCCTTTTTCCACATGATTTTCTTCAGCATAAATAACGCATAACGAAAACATAACCATTAAAAATACAATACTTTTTTCCATTTTTTTCTCCTGTTTTAAATTAAAAAATTCATATCAATTTATAACTAAGTGTTAAAGATGTCTTTATTTTCTTTTCTCCGGTTTTTTCCGGGCGTTCTACTTTACCGTCAAGTTTCTTCAAAGTTTCAACCGCTGCATTATCAAGAATTTCATTTCCGGAAGATTTTTCCACTGTAATTTTTTCAAAACCACCATCGGATGCTACATAAAAAGTCACCTTAACTTTTCCGGTTATTCCATGACGCTGAGCAAAAACAGGATATATTTTTTCTTTCGCTGTTTTTTCTCGTATATTCTTAATATATTTTTTTATTTCAGCAATAACATCAACTTTTTCTTTCGGTTTCTTCTCAATCCCGGTTCCTCGCCCCTTTTCATATTTTCCAACCGGAGCATCAACCAGTTCACCGGATCTCAACCCCTCCTGACTTTCAGAAACCTCCGTTATATCTTTTCTAAGATTTTCAGGTTTTTCAATCTCTTTTTCAACAGGTTTTGGCTCGGGCTTAGGTTTGTGTTTAGGCTTTGGTTTAGGTTTAGGCTTGGGTTCCGGTTTTTTAACTTCTTCCTGTTCGATAGTCACCGGTATTTTTACCAATCGTTTTTCATTAATTTTAAAAAGATCTGTTTTGTGTGCAATGAGAACTCCGTGAAAAATTAAGGAAACAACAGTTGTAAAAACAAAAATTCTATCACTTTTAATTTTCATCTTCTCTCGGAATTTCTGTTGCAATTACAAGATTTTCAAGCCCCAGTCCCCGTGCAACATCCATGACATAAACAAACATTCCGAAAGGAGCTTCCGCATCGGATTTTAAAACTATACCCGAGGCTTTTTCAGAAGAATCTCTATTTTTTTCTTCAAGAAGAAGCCTCTTTACATCAGATTTTTCGATTTTTTCTCCGTTAAAAATAATATCTTCATCTTTTGTTACCGTTATTTCAAGGCTTTCATCCGATCTTTTTTCAGCTGTTGAACTTTCAGGAAGTTTTAAATTCATTCCCTTCTGAGAAATAACCGCCGTAATAAGAAAAAATATGAGAAGATTGAAAATTATATCAATCATGGGCGTTATGTTTACCTCAGAAGCTTTATTTTTTTGAACATCTTTAAAATCTATCATTATGATTCCTTGTTATTCCTCATCATTTCTATTATCCTTTCCCCTTCCTGACGCATCCTGTGGCTTGTTTTTTCTATCCGTCTTTCAAGAAAATGATAGATCATAAGAGTCGGTATGGCCACCGACATTCCTGCAGCGGTAGTAATAAGAGCTTCCCATATTCCTCCCGCCAGAATGCCAATATCGGTCAAATCTCCGGCTGCAGCAACCCTTGAAAAAACCTTTATCATTCCTATTACCGTGCCGAGAAGACCCATGAGAGGAAGCAGAGACCCGAGAACTGAGAGTACAGTGAGTCTTCTATTCATGAAAAATATAATATCCGCACCTGCGTTACTTGCAGCCCTTTCTGAATCATTTTC
>JAWOGE010000141.1:0-3084 GCA_046497165.1 bacterium
TATGGATTTCGCACTGTATGAAATGTCTCACGAGGGCGAGAATGATCCACGGGGGACACTGACACGGGAGGCGTTTCGCTTCATGCGGGACAATGATGGACCATATACAACAAACGCACTTATTATTTTTAGCTCCAAAAACAGTGAGAACTATCGATTTTCCCTGCTCACGACGGACTATAAACGGGAAGGAAAAAAAACAACCCGAGACCTTTCCAACCCACGCCGGTTTTCGTTTTATCTCGGTCCCGAAGCAAAAATCAAAACACCGAAGCAGTTCCTGATTGATAAAGGTGCGGTCCGGGATATCGACGACCTGAAAAGTCGGTTTTCAGTTGAGGTGGTTAACAAGGAGTTTTATGAAAATATTCAGACATTGTACTACGATCTCATGGGGATTAAGAGAGACAAGCCGTTGCTCACTTATCCCGATGAAGAACATGCTGAAACATTCGCTATCCGCTTGCTGGGGCGTGTCATGTTCTCATGGTTTTTGAAAAAGAAAAAATCCGACCGTGGAGTGCCGCTGATTCCTGACGCTGTTTTGTCCTTAGAAACGGTGAGGGACAGGAAGAATTTTTATCACTTCCTGCTCGAACCACTGTTTTTTGAAATCATGAACACACCGAAAGACAAACGAAATTATGAATTTCTCGCACAGTACAATCTTGATGGATTGCACCGGGATATTCCGTTTCTCAACGGCGGGCTTTTTGAACCGGATGAAACCATTGACAAATACAGGACAGGAGATCAGCCCTCTCAACCCTTCGGTGTTGTGGAGATTCCGGACAGCTGGTTCATATCTTTGTTTGAAGTGCTTGATCTTTATAATTTCACCGTGGATGAAAACACCATGCAGGATATCGATCTTTCCGTTGATCCGGAAATGCTCGGCCGCATTTTTGAAAACCTGCTTGCCGAAGTAAATCCTGAAACACAGCAGCAGGCACGAAACGACACAGGCAGTTTTTACACGCCGCGACCAATTGTGGAATATATGGTTGATGCCTCTCTGAAGGAGCATCTGAAACAAAAGACGGAGCTTACCGAACAGGAGCTGTCATCACTGCTGTCCTATGCCGAAGAGCGTGATGAAACATTTTCGAAAGAGAAAAGAATGCAAGTTATTGAAGCCTGTGACAGTATGACGGTGATTGACCCTGCCTGCGGCAGCGGTGCGTTTCCCATGGGAATGCTCCAGAAAACAGCACTGATTCTTGAAAAAGTCGATGAAGAATCCATTGAATGGACCATGAAAATGCTTGAGGGCATCAGCAACCCGGTTGTCAAACATGCGGTGGAAAAACAGCTTGAAAATGAAGATTGGCGGTATATTCACAAACTCGGCATGATACAAAAATCCATCTACGGCGTGGATAAACAGCCCATCGCCGTTGAGCTTTCACGGCTGCGATTCTTTCTGTCTCTCATAGTCGACGCAAAGATTGATGATACAGATGACAACCGGGGAATAAAAGCACTGCCCAACCTCGATTTCAAATTTGTCTGTGCCGACACCCTCACACGGTTTGATGACAATGATCAGGGAACCATCCATGAAAACCACCCCGCATTTAAAAAATTGCATAAGTTGCGGGAAAACTATTTTGAATCTTCTGTGTCGGAAAAAGAAAAAATAAAAAATGAATTTCTCGACACACAGAAGAAACTTGCAGCAGATTCCGGAGACTGGGCACACAGCAGCAACCTGAAAAATAAAGCAACCTGGAACCCTTTTAACAACGATCCGGCAGACTTCTTTGTTTCCAAGTGGATGTTCGGAGTAGAAGACGGATTCGATGTCGTCATCGGCAATCCGCCCTTTATTCAGCTCCAGAAAAATGACGGTATTCTCGGGAAAAAATATCATGAAGAAGGGTATTCATCCTACGCCAAAACAGGCGACATTTATGCACTTTTTTACGAACGGGGCAATGAACTCCTGAAAAACGGCGGACATCTGTGCTATATTACCTCAAACAAGTGGATGCGGGCAAAGTATGGAGAAAAGCTGAGAAAGTACTTGTCAGACAACACAGATCCAGAAATACTCATTGATTTCGGCGGCTACAAAGTGTTCGACAGCGCAACCGTTGATACCAATATTCTGTTGTTTCAGAATGTAGGGGTTGACCGATGTGTCAACCCGAATAATTCAAATAAGGACAGACACACTGGTCTGTCCCTACGAGCCTGTAAAATAAGAAAAGATTTCAAACAATCGAAAAATATTCCCCGGTATGTTGAGAAAAACAGCATAGAAATGACAGTTCCCGGATCTGAAAGCTGGATAATATCAACAGCCGACGAACTTCTGATAAAACGAAAAATCGAAGAAGTGGGAACTCCGCTCAAAGAGTGGAATATTGAGATAAACTACGGAATAAAGACCGGCTACAACAAAGCCTTTATCATCTCCGGAGAGAAAAAAAATGAACTCATCGCCGAAGATCCAAAATCTGCTGAGATTATCAAGCCCATTCTCCGGGGAAGAGACATCAAGAAGTATAAGGCTGAGTTTGCGGATAAGTGGCTCGTTGCAACATTTCCATCACTTAACATTGATATTGAAAAATATCCAGCAGTAAAAAAACATCTTGAGAAATATATTCCCAAGTTGAAACAGACTGGAGAGAAATATATTGATGAAGATGGAAAATCTCAAAAAACACGCAAAAAGACAGGCAATAAGTGGTTTGAGACACAAGACCAGATCGGATATTACGAAGAATTTGAGAAAGAGAAGATTGTGTATCCTGATATTATGCGGTTGCCGAAAAAAGCAAAAAATTATAAAAATTACCCATACTTTTTTCTTGATAAAAAAAGTTTTTTTGCTGAAGCAACCAATTTTATCATGACAGGAGATGGGGTACATCTAATTGTTTCAATCCTTTCTTCTGCATTGGGCGTTTTTGCTTTTACTAAATACTTTTCAGGCCCACAGTTTGACTCGAAGGGGTTTAGGTATAAAAAGGAATATCTAAATAAATTTCCTATTCCTCAAATCTCAGTAAAACAGCAGAAACCGTTTGAAAAACTTGTGGATTATATTTTGTTCCTTAAAGGAAAAAATATTTA
>JAWOGE010000165.1:0-7172 GCA_046497165.1 bacterium
ACCTGAGGAAGAGAAGCCTGAAGAAGAGAAACCTGAGGAAGAGAAGCCTGAGGAAGAGAAACCTGAGGAAGAGAAGCCTGAGGAAGAGAAACCTGAGGAAGAGAAGCCTGAAGAAGAGAAACCTGAGGAAGAGAAGCCTGAGGAAGAGGAAAAAGATTTTGTAAAAGGTGAAATTGCCAACATAGGTGCAAAGCGGATAGTCGCACCCTATAATCTTGTCGGTGTCGGCATAGGCCCCACACGCATTGCTCATGATTATTACCTGACACTGAATCCTAAATTTGATATAAAACACAGACCATGGGAGTTTATATCCTCTTTTCACCTCCCTTTTAACATAAAAATGTTTTCCACAGATTTTTCAGGAGAACAGAATGAAAATTTTTCCCTGAGAAAAAAGGACTGGGATGAGTGGCATGACTATCTGCGAATAATAAAATACCTGCAGTTCGGACGCTCCGAAGACAATTTCTTTCTTTCAGTTGGAAGCAACTTTGCTCAAACCATAGGACACGGAACCATACTGAAACGCTATATTCCTGATTTCAATCCCTCCTTTCATACGCTTTCTGTAAAACTAAACTGGTATAACAAATACGGTGGGTTTGAAACTCTTCTCGGTGATGTGGCAACCGGTAATATTTTTGGTGGAATAGCTTTTTTCAAACCTCTGTCTTTTTTTCTTGACGATTATCGCTCTCAATCACTTTCCTTCGGATATACTTTTGTTGCGGATCATTCTGCCCCCTCCAAAATGAAATATGAAAATTATGCGGATATGCCGGATCCTTATTCTCCGGAATGGGACGACAGTATTCCCAGAAGACTTTCATCGGACCATATGGACCGCCCTGTGGTTTTGAGTGATGAATTTATATATTCTCAGGGGATTGATGTTGAATTCAAGTGGTTTAAAAATGAAAAAGTAGACATAAAAACATACGCAGATTACTCATGGTTCAATGATACTCCGGAAATAGGAGGCTTCGCTTTTGGAGCCCTCGGAAGATTCAATATGGGTGAAGATAGAAGTCATGCAATGAGAGCACAACTGGAAATGCGTGTTTATGATGACAGATACATCCCCTCCTTTTTCGATATGTTCTATGCAATCGAAAGATACGAAATGGTAACTAACATAAACGGTAAAAACAATTTTACACCGGATGGTCGGAGCAAATACTTTCACCTTACAAACAGAGATGAATCTAAAAAAATATTTGGTGTATATTCCGAACTGACCTATTCATACATAAACAAATTTTCGGCTTCTCTGGGATTTGAAAAGTTAAACAAATCTTTTTCCCTTTACGGCCATATGGAACTGCCGGATCTCTGGATATTCAAAGGTACGCTGACATATTTCCAGAGAGGGATCACAGACTTCAACTCTATTTTTAAAGATAGCGACATATCTTCCGCATTGCGTTCAGCTGTACGAATAAAAATACTTCCCATACTTTACATAAATGCATATGTGAGCAAACACTGGTCTTTCTGGCCCCCTGAAAAACTTCGCAGAGACGATGACCTTCATGGTCATTTTCTGTCTGTATGGGAGGCGGGATTTGATGTGGAAATAGGATATGAGTGGGGGAAAAAGAACAAAAAAGATCAGAGTGATGCTGAAAAAGAAAGTGAAAAAGAGGAAGATGAGTTTATAAAATAAAAAAGGAGAGTTCCGTTATGAAAAAACTTTTACTGTTGTTTCTTATTTTTGCGGTATCGGGTGTTTTAACTGCAAAAGATGTTTTTCTGAACGATGTCAAAGTAAGCGGCATGAAGAATAGAAAACTTGAAAATTGTACGGTGGTTTTTGATAAAGAGGGCAACATAAGAATAAAAGCTCCCGGTGTAAAGGTTGTTGCCGAAGAAAAAAAAGAAAGCGTTAAATATTTTGTGTCTGTTGTAATTGACGCAGAAGAACGCAAGCAAACTTTGCAGATTTTTGTAAACGGAGATGTTGCCGGCAAAATCAAGCCCGAGGAGGAGAGTTCTCTTTTGGAAATAACCGATTTTATGAAAAATGAAAAAAACACGGTGACTTTAATGTCTTCACCTGAAAAAAACAAAGTTTCTGTCAAGTGTATAATTGGTACCGGAGTGGAAAAAGACGGCAAACTTGAGCTCTCGCCCGTTGAAGAATTTGAAAAAAGTTTTGACAAGGCAGGCTTTTCTGAAACAACTGAGATAGGACCGGAGTAATTTATGAAAAAAGTTTTGACATGTATTTTAGTTTCAGTGTTGTTTTTTGTCTGTTCATGTGTATCTGTCCGGGCTGCTGAAACAAAAGACAAGACGGACAGTCAGAAAAAAGCTGATGCCCATTATCGTATGGGGATCGATTCCATGTATAAAGGCAAACATTTTAAAGCCAAAAGAGAGCTGTCTATAGCAGTTGAATATGCACCTGATATACCTGTTTATCACAATCATCTCGGACTTCTTCATTATAAGCTTGGAGAATATGAAAAAGCGGAAAAGCTGTTTATGAAATCTTATGAGCTGGATAACAGTTACTCTGATCCGCTCAACAATCTGGCAGTTCTTTATATACATCAAAAAAAATATGATGAAGCATGGAATCTGCTGGAAAAAGTGGAGAAAGATTCCATATATCCCAATCCTCAATTTGTATATTCTAACAAAGGCATTATTTTGAAAAACAAAGGAAAGCTGAACGAGGCCGAAAAAGAATTTAAAAGAGCACTGAAACTCAAACCCAAATATTGTGAAGCTCATAACGAACTGGGAAAGCTTTATGAGATGAAAAATCTCGATGAAAAAGCAGCTTATCACTATTCAATGTCTGTGAAATTCTGCCCCTCTTTTGTGGAGTCTCTTTATCGGGGTGCTGTGCGTTATTTTGCACTTAAACAGGAGGACAAAGGCAAAGAGTTTCTTAAAAAATGTGTGGAAATAGAGAGTGAAAACACCAATGAACTTACAATCCCTTTTATGGAGGACTGTTTGAGATTAGCTGAAACATTTGGAATAAATGAAAAAAGTGAAAAAGAGGAAGATCGGAAAAGAAAAAAAAGAGAGATAGAGGATATAAAACGATGATAAAAAAAGGTTGGATTTTAAACAGAAGAAAAGGAAACAGCGGCTTCTGGTACACTGTTTTTTTTAAAGAAGACTCAGTTGTTGACTGTAATTCAAAAATAGACAAAATATACCCTTTCGATTATATAGAATTGCAATTGTCTTATTCAAAAAACATCTGTTTCATAGAAGATTTTCGATATATAAGCCGTTCACCTCTTCATGAAAAGCCGGAACATATTTTTGTAGCAAGTTATTTTTCCAAGCTTCTTCGCAGAATAAACGAACCCGGTGATGTAGAGTATGAGCTTATTAAATCTTTGACAAATCTTCTGAGAAAGCCGGCTTTAAGCACGGAGGATGTGAAAGCCGCAGAGCAGCATTTTTCAGTGGTTTCGGGCTTGCCTCTGAAAAATGATTGTCGCGAAGTTTTTGAAGATTACACAGGGGATCTGTTTTTTGAAAGAAGAAGTATTTTAAACAGATTGAAAGAGAGGAGTTCATGACATTAAAATCTCTGTCGGACATCTCAATTTTTGAACTAATTAAAAAATCTGCTGAAAACAATCTTTCGGGCGAAATAAAATTCACGGACAAATCGGGGATTATTGAAAGAAGATTGTTTTTTAAAAACGGTTTGATTACAGGATCAAGTTGCAATGATCCCGGAGAATATTTGGGACAGTATCTAATAAATGAAGGGATAATAAACCTTGAGCAATTCAACAGGGCTTATAAAACCGAACTGGAAACCGATGTCAAAATGGGTGCTATACTTAAACTCATAGGTCTCGCATCTGTTGAGAAGGTCATGGAAGCCATATTCAGTAAAATAAACGATACTGTTTTTCTCATCTCTTCGTGGGAAGATGGTTTTTTTGATATAAAAAACAACAGTGACAACTCTTCTCAGAATGAAGTGGAGATAGAGGTTTCACACACAAGGGTCATTAACAATGTTCGTGAAATTCAGAAAAAAGTACCTGAATATATAAAAATGTATCAGACAATCAGAAGTTACCCCGAGATTTCAATTCTTGACACAGATATTGCCAGGCTTTCAAGACTTAACAGACAGATAATCACATTACTTTCAATAGGCAAAAATGTTATTGAGCTCATAGAAACTCTTCCTGTTCATTTCTACTCTACAACAAGACATCTGTTTGAACTGTATTCTAAAGGAGTTATTCTGAATGGAGAAGGCCTTGCTCTGGAAGAGGCAGCTTTTTATAAAGCTTTGCGTGAACCGAGTGGTCGTGAAAAACCTGAAAAAATACAGTCGATAACTAACGAAGATACGGTGAATCTTTATCATTCCGCCGAAGAAGAGATGCGGAATAAAAACTATTGGAAAGCCGCTTCCTATTTTCGACTTCTTAAAAACATGAACCCCCATAATATAGTTTTCAGAGATGCTTTGAACAATTCCGAGTATAATTACAAGGTTGATTTTTATAAAAATATGTTTTCCCCCGCCTCAAGAATAATTAAATCAGAAGGCAGTGGTAAAATAACAGACCCTTTTGAGCATAAACTTTTCTCTCTTCTGACAGATAAAGCGGTGAGCATACGAGAGGTTGTGGCTTACTTTAATGAGGAATCCCCCGAAATAAAAACACTTAGGGCCATAGAAAGATTGAGAGACATGGGTTATATCAAGGAGATCAGATAATGTTGCGTGCCGGAATAGCTCAAACAGACTGCGTGCTCGGTGATATTCAAAAGAATCTTCGTCGCCACATGGATTTCATAAGGGAAGCTTCATCCCGCAAAATAAACATTTTGGCTTTTCCTGAGCTTTCTCTCTCAGGGTATCTTCTGAAGGACAGTGCACGAGAGAAAGCATTAACAATAGGAGAGCTGGTCTCACTTTTCTCTTCTGCTGATTTGCCGGACATTGTTTTTTCACTGGGGTTTCCGGAACGAGGCAAAAACAGAAAAATATATAACTCTCAGGCACTTTTATTTTCCAAATCGGGGAATGTCACCATTCTGGGCGTTCAGAGAAAAATAAATCTTCCTTCCTATGGAATGTTTGACGAAGCACATTTTTTCAATTCCGGAGAGAACATGGAAACATATGCCACAGAAGAGGGTATCGGTGTTTTTACCGCCATATGCGAAGATGCCTGGCATCCGGCTTGTATTTTATCTTCTGCGTTAAAAAACAATTTGCCTGACATTTTGATATTTCCCGCCGCAAGCCCTTCGAGAAGTTTCAGAAAAGAGAATCCGGGAAATATTGAAGGCTGGAAAAACAACATCATTTTTCATGTCAATGTTTACGGATCTTTTATCATGAATCCTCAGAGAACAGGCGTGGAGGATAATTTTATATTTTCCGGGGGCTCGTGTATGGCCGGTCCGAATGGCGATTTTGTTCAGGCACCTCTAATGGAAGAGGCTCTGATTTCCATGGATCTGGATTTGCATTTTGTTTGTTTGAAACGACAAAAAAGTTCAGTTTTATCCCATAGTGACAGGATTATTCTTAACAGTGCACAAAAGAGGTGTTGAGATATGAAAAAACTTCCGGATTTAAATATTCCGCTTACTGTGAAAGCTCTCACTCTTTTTATAAATCGTGAAACTGAACAGTCCGGGTTTTCAGATGTTGTTCTGGGGCTTTCAGGCGGTCTTGACAGTGCTGTGGTAGCTTGTCTCGCTGCGGAAGCTCTGGGGCCGGAGCATGTTACAGCTCTTATGCTTCCTTATCGTAAATCTTCAAAAAACTCATTAAAAGATGCGGAAAAACTTGTTGAACAGACAGGGATAAAACACCGGCTTCTTGATATTTCAACAGCTGTAGATGCTTTTTCAGGAGAAAGCATGATAGAAGCTGAAAAATCGCAAAAACTCAGGCTGGGCAATGTTATGGCAAGATTGAGAATGACTGCTGTTTTTGATTATTCAACTCTGACCCGTTCAATTGTGCTGGGAACAAGCAACAAAAGTGAAATAGCCCTCGGCTATGCAACACTTTTCGGAGACATAGCTTCAGCCTTTAATCCCGTGGGAGATCTTTATAAAACAGAGCTTTTTTCCATTGCCGGTTATATGGGAGTTCCTGAATCCATAATAGAAAAACCCCCTTCTGCGGATCTTTACGAAGGGCAGACAGACGAAGGCGAGATCGGTTACAGCTATGAGATGATAGATCCGCTACTTTATGAAATGATAGAAAATAGAAAGGATAAAAAGCAGTGTCTTGAAATGGGGTTTGACGAAAAACTTGTTGAATTTGTAACCGCCAAGCTTTACGGAACACATTTCAAAAGAAAAATACCTTTAATTGCAAAGTTGTCTCCCCGGACTTTCGGAGTGGATTTCCACTATGCAAAAGATATCACAATATAAAAATATAGCTGTATTCGGCGGCAAATTCGATCCGCCGCATCTTGCTCATCAAATAATAATTTTTCTTCTTCTGGAACGCTATGCCATGGGACATGTGCTTGTTGTTCCATCTTATTCTCACCCTTTCAACTATAAACAAACAAATTTTTCTCTTCGTATGAAGATGTGCGACATACTCATTAATCCCTGGAAAAAATCAGGGGCCGTTAGCGTTTCCGGAATAGAAGAAAAGATCGGCACAACACCGGTTTACACCATAGATCTCCTTAAAGAGCTTGAAAAAAAGTACAACACCTCTTTTTATCTTGCAATAGGAGAAGATAATTGGAAAAGCAGAGACAGGTGGAAAAGTTTTAAAGCTGTGGAAAAGAAAGCTTCTCCTATAATAATAGGACGGGGGAAATGTAGTGACAATGAATTTTTTCCTCTTCCTGACATATCAAGTACACTGATAAAAAAACGAATTGCAGAAAACAGATCCGCAGCACATCTTTTGCCTGTCGGTATGGAGAGGTTCATAAATAAAAACAATCTGTACAGGGAGAAAAAAAGTGAAAGATAAAAAGTTTGAAAAAGAGAGAATTCGGCTTAATGAACTGATTCTTAAACATAGCGGAACCAGCATAAAGCGTTTTATGTCACTTGATTCCAAAGTTTACAGAGACGGCGAAGTTCCTTTGAAATATAAAGAGCTTGTAGGGCTTGCCGCATCTCTGGTTATGAGATGTGACGACTGTATAAAATACCATCTAACTCAGTGCAGAAAA
>JAWOGE010000181.1:0-6801 GCA_046497165.1 bacterium
GCACAGAGCTCAGCTAGAGTTGTTCACTATACAATCCTGCAAATCCTCAAAATCCCGGCCAATCCGGATTCAGACAATTATCCGAAAAACCACAATCCTTGCAATTCGTAGCTGCGTAGCGTGCTACGCCGTTAATTATTCAGAATGATTTCAGGGTGAAGCAGAAATGTCGTCATGATCCCATAGTTGTCCGGTGAAACCGGTAAATCTAATTGTTGTTGGACATTTTTGGGTTTTCAAAAATTTTCAAATCAGCTTTCATGTACGGTGTTCTTGTGAATCTGCTACTATTTTTCATGTGCGAAACTTGAGTTTAAAAAAATTTGACATTTCAAATTTTTTCAGGCAAAATAATTTTGTAATTGACTCAAAACGCTATAATTACAGGTATTGTGTTAAAAAAAAATCTTTTCTTTTTGGTGCTTTTATGGATGTCGGTAGTTACTGCACAGGAACTAATTCCGATATCAGATCAAGCTGCCTATGCTCGAAAAACTATTTGGGCTAGAGGAGCTCGGTTTTTTCTTGTTTCTTTTATCTGGAGTGAATGCAGATCAACCAAAGTAGTGTGTTGTCACAAGGAGATTGGTCTCGGTGTAAAATGTCAACCGGGTTGTGATCCAGATGCTGGAAAACCTTGTAGTCGCTGTGAAAAACAAACATTGATAAATGGAAATGGATTTAGAGGTTGGTTCTATGGATACTGTCAAAACGGACATCAATTCGGATTGCAACGAATTGGGTTGTATAGTTATGTTGAAAAAAACTCTGTAACATTATTTAATAGCAATGTTTACAGTAGAGTTGACGGAAATACAATATCATTATTTAATTCTGCTTTGGTTAGTAACGACAAAGGAAGAGTGTTTACATTGTGGAACTATGGATTTTTTAATATGCACAATAAAGCATATACACTAATTGGATCATCTTTCATAGCGTCAGTAGTTAATACTTACGGAGGAGTTTTGGTGACGCCGGTTTCTGTTGCAAAAGAAAGTTTTTACGGAATATCCAGTAGCCTTGTGAATTACTCTGGGGATTTTTACGGAATTAGAGTCGGTGGGTTTGTTAATTTTACTAAAAATGATATGTTCGGATTTGAGATAAGCCTTATAAACATCACTGACAACAGTTATGGTCTACAATTAGGCATTGTAAATAAAGCAAATGAAGCTAATGGGTTGCAAGTAGGGGTTGTAAACATTGCTGACAAATTAAAAGGTTTTCAGATCGGTTTGGCAAATATTGTAACGGATGGTGTTGTGCCATTTCTTCCTGTAGTAAATTTTGGCTTTTAGGAAATGTGTGGTATAGTTTGAAAAGGCTTAGATTTTGAGGGTTTGCAGGATTACAAATACTACGAATGTTCACGGCGGAGTTAGAAAAATTTCTGTGAAAAAGAGTCAGAGCACATTGTTTTTTCTGAGTACGGAGACTTCACGGATTATTTTTTTGGCCATAAACTCTTCTGTTTTGTGCATGGATTCTTCTGTGGCTCCGCCTGTGTGAGGGGTTATCAGAAGGTTGTCATGTTTTTCCGAATAGTTAAGAAGAGGAGAGGAGAGGTGTGAGTTGTCAACTTCACCTTCCATTACATCGAGAGCGGCGGCGCGTATGGATCTGTTTTCAAGGGCTGTGAGAAGGCTATCACTTTTGACGCATCCCCCGCGTGAAGTGTTTATGAATATTGCGGAGGGTTTCATGAAGTCAAAGTGCTTTTTTGAGAAAAAGTGATGGTTCAGGCTGTTGTAGTCGATATGAAGTGATACGATGTCGCTTTTACTGAGGAGTTCTTCAAGTGATACCATTTTTATGTTTTTTTCCGGAATGATGTTTTTTATGTCGCAGGTTAGAACTCTGCATCCGAATGCTTTTGTGTAGGATGCAACTTTGCTTCCGAGTCGTCCGTAGCCTATTATGCCGACAGTTTTACCGGAAAGTTCACGACCTCGGAATTTGTCCCTGTTCCATTGTTTCTGTTTTGAGACATGTTTGCAGGATGCAGGAATGTGACGAAGAAGTGCGAAGATGAGGGCCATTGTATGTTCCGCTGTTGCATGGATTGTGTTAAGAAACTTCCTTTCCCCTTTTAAAGATAGAAATGAGATCCCTCTTTCTTTAAGATAGGTTTCATCAACATGGTCTGTTCCGGTTGTGGGTGTGGCAACTATTTTAAGGTCGGGGGCGTTATCGAGAAGTTCTTTCCCGAGGAGAAATCTTAGTCTGGATATGACAATCCGGGCACTTTTCAAGGCATGGACAGCACTGGAAAAGTTTTTAGAATCAAAAAGTTCCACTTCTCCGATTTTTTGAAGAGATTTCAGGGCCTTTTTTGAGTGCCCTTCAGATTCAAGATTTACGATTTTCATGATATTTTACTTTCACAAGATATATTACTGTCCATAAAACTATCATCCACAGTACAACATTTCCGTATGTTCTGTAAAAGGTTTTTATGTTGTATATGGGAGCATCCACAGTTATGATATCTCTTTTAAAAATTTCTGTTTTTACGGGAACTGAACCGTCGGGAAGAATCATTCCGCTGATTCCCACATTGGCGGACCGAACAATAGTTCGACCGCTTTCCACAGCTCTGAAAGGATAAAAACTGTGATGCTGATAAACGGCACTGGAAAAATCGAACCAGGCATCGTTTGTTATGCTTACAAGAAGTTCGGCGTCGTTTTTTACAAAAGCTCTGACATTTTCAGAAAATGTACCGTCAAAACATATGAGAACGGCTGCTTTTACAATGCCGAAGTCGTAAACCGTATGAAACTGTCCTCTGTTAAATCTGCCCACCGAGCTGGGTACTATGGTTCCCATACCAATGCTGTTTAAAAACTCCTCCATAGGAAGATACTCTCCGAAGGGTGCCAGTTTTAATTTATGATAAACGGACTGAATTTTTCCGTTTTCTACGAATCCTGCGGAGTTGTATGTAAGTCTTTTCGAGATGTTAACCATATCGAGACCGACAATCTGTTTCGGGAAAAAAGTTTGTCCCGGAAATATGTCATTCCACAGAGCTTCATAATCCCGGTAGTCCTCGTCTATTCTGGCCGGAAAAGAGGCTTCATGCCATACAAGAATATCAGTATCTTCGGGAACCCGTTGAAGCAGAGAGTCAAAAATTGATATTATTTTTCTGCGTGACATTCTCCGACGGTTTCTGTCATACTGATTTATGTTGGGTTGAAAAAGTGTCACTTTTACCGTTTTTTCAATCGGAATATTGTCGAAAACCCACAGGCGGTATACAGAGACACTGCTTAACAACAGGAAAACAGCAAGCCATGCAGCAGTTTCCGCTTTTCTTTTTTGTCCTTCCATCCATGAAAAAACAAGCAGAGAGGTCCACACTATAAAAAAA
The DNA here is from genome assembly GCA_046497165.1 of bacterium. GTDB lineage: Bacteria > UBP6 > UBA1177 > UBA1177 > JAWOGE01 > JAWOGE01. The sequence goes on from JAWOGE010000181.1 coordinate 3,380, forward strand.
GAAAGAATATATATGGAGCCAACTGAAGCGAACTGTATAAAAAACGGATTGTTGTACTGAGAATGCCCTATGGCGGACCAGTAGAAATCAACCGGAAAAAAGTTGCGGGCAGCTTCTATGACAGTCCAAAGTCCTGCAATAATATGCGGGGAGGCCTTTTTTCTTTTTTCAAGCCATGTATATATCATTGTGAACGGTAACCAGAAAAGGGATATCTCTCCGAGAACCATAAGAGCCATTATCAGAGATGATGTGTAGACTCCCAGACCTCCGAAAAGGTACATTGAGTTGAATATCCAGTAAAACACAAAGAGATTGGCCGGTATGCCGAAAATGTACAGAAGAGCTGCTCTTTTCCTCATTTTCCGGACCTGTCTTATCATCAATATATAAAAGGGCATTATAAAAAATGCACAAAATGAAAAAATACTGTGTCCGTTGACAGGCTGTGACTGTCCCGGTATTACAGCGGGAAAACTTAAAGTGAAAAATATGAGATATAAAAAACCGTAAAGAATTATTTTAGTTTTTTTCGAAGCGAAGAGTTTCAAAGCCCATCTCCTTCATAATATTCTGTTCCTTGCTGCGCATTATGACTGTATCGTCTTCATTTTTATGATCGTTTCCCGTTAAATGAAGAGTTCCGTGAATGAGAACATAAAAAAGCTCACTCTTTTCTGTGACTCCGTAGGTTTTTGCGTTTTCAAAAACAATTTGGGGACATATAACGATATCTCCGAGAAGAAACCCCGCGAACTCAGAACCTTCTCCCTCTCTGAAAGAAAAAGATATTACATCGGTAGGGTAATCTTTTTTGCGATATTCACGGTTTAATTCCTGAATTTGTTCAGGAGAAACAAAAGTAACTGAGATCCCCCAGGGTTTTTCAGCTGACATGCCTTCGTGAACAATTGTTTTTTCCACGGCTTTTTCTATATCTTTTTTACTTAAAAGAGTATTTTCTGCATTTTGTATTAAAATATCCAATATCAGCTCTCCTGTCCGGGATATTCAATTCGGGCATGATAAATTCCTGAAAGAGTGTGAGTAAAGCTTTTTCTTATTTTTTCCAGATCATGAAGAGTGATATTGCATCTCGATAACTGACCGTCGTCCATTTTATCAGAGATTATTCTTTTTATTGTGTCTTCTATTTTTTTGTGATTTCGTACTTTCATGCTTCTTACTGCGGCTTCAATACTATCGGCAAGCATAATCAGAGCGGTTTCACGGCTTTCAGGTTCGGGGCCGGGATAGCGGAACATGTTTTTATCCGCTTCCCCGTCCGTTTCTTTAGCTTTTTCATAAAAATATGTAACAACAGAGGTTCCGTGATGCTGTGCAACTGCTTCCTCTATTTTATCTCCGAGATTATAATCGGAAGCAAGTTTTTTTCCGTGTCTTACATGGTTGTGGATTATCATTGTGGACATTGAGGGTGTAAGCTCGTCATGTTTGTTTTTCCCCATCTGATTTTCAGAAAAATAAAGAGGTCTCTCCAGTTTTCCTATGTCGTGAAAATAAGCCATGACTTTACAGGCCAGCGGGTTCATACCGACTTCTCTTGCGGCATTATCCACAAGAGAACCCACAGTCAGGCTGTGTTGATATGTGCCGTTTGCTTCAACAGCCATTCGTTTCATAAGTTCATGATCAAGTGCTGAAAATTCGAGAAATGTTATATTTGTTGTATAATCAAGCCACCATTCCCAGAGAGGCAAGGTGCTCACAAGAAGAATTCCCGATAGCATGCCGTTGAAAAAAGCCAGAGGTATTGCTCTGAAAAGATTGTTGAATTGAAGAGTTGTGTCCATGGCAAATATTATGATTGTCATGCCTGACATAACAAGCGACAGAAGAAAACTGACTTTGAGTATGGCTCCCCGTTTTTCGAGATGTGTTACCAGGTAGAGATATACAAAAGAGGAGATGAAGTAAAAGACCGGAAAAAAATAGTTGTCGGGAAATATTACAAGAAAAGATATCACAAGCAGTATAAGAAAGAAGACAGCAGTTTCCATATTTGTGAGAAACCTTACGGAAGCTATGATAAAAGGTATCGGGATTAGAAAATAAAAAATTCTTGCATCCACATCGCCCATCCATGTGCTGAGAGGTACGGCAGTGGCGATTATCAGATCGATGAAAATGAAGGCCGCCATTGCTTGAAATCCCATAAGAAGTGCATCTTTATTGCATATTGAAAATTTTCTGATGCTTTTATTGAAAGATATATATATTATAAAACCTGAAATGAGAAAAAACAGAAGATTTTTAAAGAAAATAAGCCATCCCGATTGTTTTGCATCCTGTTTGGACATCTCTTTGAATATCATCACATCTCTCTCGGTTATCTCTTCGCCGGCACGAAGGATTATTTCCCCGTTTTTTACTGATATGGTTTCCCGGGGTGCATTGTTCCAGGCTTCGAGTTTTTTTTCTTCCGTAAGCTGTCGGTCCGGGGAGAGGTTGTCTTTTATAACGGTATATACAAATGCCTTGACAAGTGCCTTTCCTTCTTCGGAGAGTTTTTTTACATCCGTAATTTTTTTGCTCATATTGTTTATTTCTATGAGCAGAGTTGTTTCTGATATTATACGATAAGGAGAAATTCTCAGAAATGCGTTCCCTCTTCTTATCATTACATTTGCGGGCGAATAGTTTTCAGGAAGTCCCTTTCTGTATATGTTGAAGTCTCTCAATTTTGAAATAATTGAAAATAGGGATTTTTCCATGTTTTCTGAAAATATTCCGGCACAGAGAAAAGAGTAGATATCCCGCCCGAGATGCATTCCTATCTGCCGGTCAAACAGGGTTTTCTGGTCACGAAGATATTTGACTGTTTTTTTGTGAAATTCCGGTTTTTCGCCTCTGAGAAGCTTGTTCCAAAGTGCTGATACAGCCTTGTCTATGATTTTTTCAGGCATTTCCGGATATTTTTTCTCTATTTCAGTTCTGATAAATTCGTTTGCTTTTTTGCGCATTAAAGAAAAAGAGTCTTTTATGTCGCTGTAATATTTGTCATTATCAATAACAAAAAAATAAGAGGGCACCGATTCTTTTGCTTTAACTCTGTTTGCACTTGTTTTTTCTTCATCTATAACTGTGTAGTTTCTGTTGGCCTGAACAGTGAAGTTCATGATATTTCCGATATCACTTTTCTCTTTGGGGAGTTGACGGGTGACTGAATCAGGAAGAGATATGAAAGCTATGATTATGGATGTCAGTATGAAAACAACTGCTATGACACCACTGTTTTTTCTTCTCAGCCAGTTATGAAAAGAGGTTCGTAAAAATATGAAATTATCAAGATATTTTTCCCGGGTTTTGCTTTTGAATTTTTCTAATTTTTCCGTTATACTGCTTTTTACATTCTTTATGTTTTTTTTACCGTTTTTTTTCAGAGACATGGTTATATCCTG
>JAWOGE010000208.1:0-5134 GCA_046497165.1 bacterium
CACCTGTGTCACCTGTGTCACCTGTGTTTCCTGTGTCGCCTGTGTTTCCAAGATCGTCATCGTCATCTGAACCACAAGCTGTAAAAAGTGCTGTGCTGATAAAAACAACAGCAACAATCATAAGTAATTTCTTCATGATACCTCCTTGCTTGAATTAATAAAAAAGATTAGGGTATGATAAAAGCAATGAAAAGACCAAATCAAAGGGAATTATAGTCGCAAACTTGTCATTGTCAAGTAAAAAGAGATTTTCTTGATTTTTGAGATTTTACTTTCTGAATATCATATAAAATCCTATTATTATCATTGCAAAACCGAAAATCCTCTGGAGAGTTTCTCTTGGAATTGTCATGGCAAATTTAGACCCTATCAAGCCACCGATTACAAAGCTGATACATATATATATTGCGGCATTAACATCAACATGTCCTGATTTATAGTAGGTATATGCAGCCAGTATTCCGATGGGAGGAACCATTAAAGCAAGAGTTGTTCCCTGGGCGGTATGCTGTGAAAACTCAAAAAGCAATATCAAAAGCGGCGTTATTATTATTCCACCTCCGATACCGATAAGTCCGCTGATGGTTCCGGCTGAAAAACCTATGAGCAGATAGGATAATATTCTTACCATGACTTCTCCTGCTGTTCAATTTCTATAGTTTGATAAAAGTTGCTTATATTTTTCCACCATGAGCTGCATAAGTATTTCACCGGATTTTTTTCCCTTTCCCCGATATTTCCCCGGCAGCTTGACATCGAGAGCAGAAATAACCTGTTTCATGAAAAACCGCTCCATATTTTTTTCTCTGCTGTCTGCTTCCACAAGGTCAAAAAAACCTTCCACCCCTTTAAAAGGAAAGAGTTTTAAATCTTTGAGCATTTTTATGGCTGTGGAGGGACGAAGCTCTCTAATATTCTTTGCAAGCATATGATATTTCGAGGCAAGAACTCCGGCGATTTTGAATTTTTTAGGTATTTTCAACCTCATTGACAAGGATTCAACTGACTTCACACCTTTTTTATCGTGGCCGGGATGATGCGGATGTTCACTCAGCGGGGTCAACCCTTTCCCAAGATCATGACACAGTGCCGCAAAACAAAGAAAAGGGTGCTTTTCGGGAAGATTTTCCATAACATCCATGGTATGCTCAAAGGTATTCTCTCTTTTATGAAATTTTTCCGGGCCGGGAGGAACCTCCGTAAGTTTTTTTATTTCCGGAAAATGAACACTCAGCAAAGCCACCTCTTTCATTGCTTTGAAAAACTCATGCGGAGCTTTCTCCCCGAGTGCTTTTTCTGTTTCCAACCACACCCTTTCCACTGATAGATCCGACAATTCATCTTTCATTTTTTTCATAAGTTTCATTGTTTCATCTGCTACGGTGAAGTCGGGAAAACGGGCTTTAAATCTGCATATACGGTAAACCCTTAGAGGATCTTCCTCAAAAGCCCGGCTCACATGTCTCAAAACACCCTTTTTCAAATCATCCATACCGTTGAAAGGATCAACAATCTCTCCTGTTTCAGGGTCTCTGGCCATGGCATTCACCGTCAAGTCTCTGCGAAACAGATCATCTTCAAGAGAAACACCGGGGTCGGCATTAATTTCAAAACCTTTATGTCCCGGAGCTGTTTTTATCTCTTTTCTGGCAAAAGCATACTCTCTTCCCTTGTAAAGAAAAACCGGAAAAGATTTTCCGACCTTCCTTGCTCCCGGGTATTTTGAAAGGAACTCCTTTTCTGTTGCACCCACAACAACATAATCCATATCTTCAGCTTTTTCGTCAAGAAACCTGTCCCTTACAGAACCGCCCACTTCGTAAATTTTCATTTTTCATTCCACAACAGGATTTTCGGATATGGAAAGAGCTCCTTCTGAAAAAAACGGAATAAAACGGGACAGTGTGTCGCTGAAAGATTTAAAAGCAGCAGACATTTCAGAGTTTTTACCATAAACTATGCGAATATTCGACTGTCCTCCGCCTCCGAAAATAATGTCTCTCCAACTGGGAGGCTCCGGAAATGTACGGAGAAGAATTGTTTCCTGCTCTTTCAATCCAAGTTTTTCCTTCATTTGAGAAAAAGTTTTTCGCAACCCACCCTCTGTATCCACAAGTCCGTGTTCAGCAGCATCGGCACCGCTCCATACACGACCTCCGGCAATTTTTTCAACATCCTCGGGATGTAGTTTTCTGCCTTCAGCAACCCGTGAAACAAACATATCATAAATGGCATCAAGCCTTTTTTCAACATAATCACTCTGTGACTCACTGAACGATTCCAGGGGAGAAAGAAGGTCAGCAAATTCGCCGTTTTTAGAAGAATCAAAAGTTATCCCTATTTTTTCCCAGAACTCTTTCATATATATTTTTCCGTAGACAACGCCTATGCTTCCGGTGACTGAAAGCGGCTGAGCCACTATCTCCGGGGCTCCCGCAGCTATATAATAACCACCGGACGCCGCTGTTGAGCTCATGGATACAATCAAAGGTTTCTTCTCCGCTGCTTTTTTAACAGAGTTCCATATGGTTTCGGAAGCAACAGCCGAACCGCCCGGACTGTTTACTCTCAGGATAATACCTTTCACATCATCATCTTCTGCAGCATCTTCAAGAGCTTTGGCAATTGTATAGGAACCTGTGTTCTGCATCTCCCCTTCATAAGAGTAATCGCTTTTCCCGCGGTGCACTGCCCCTCCGGCATATATAAAAGCGACATGCGGAGAAAGTTCAGCACTTATGGCTTCTGAAGAGAATCTCAGTTCCGAATCATATTTGAAAAAACTGACCGTTTTTGCATCTTCAGTACCTTTTTTCACCATGTTTTCCACATCCTGCCGATACATTATCCCGTCAACAAGTTTGTTCTCAAGAGCTTCTTCAGCTTCAAGGGGAGGCCCCTGCATTATATTTTTCACATCTTCTTCACTCAATCCTCTGTCCGATGCAATATCAGAAGCCACCGTTGAAAGAAAACTGTCTATAAGACCTTCCACCGATTCTCTGTGTGCTTCCGTATACTCCTCTTCTGTAAACATATTCCAGTATGTTTTATAATCTTTCCGCTTACCTCCCTGAGCTTCCATTTCGAGCTTGTCCAGAGTGCCTTTAAAAAACATACTGGCTGAATAGAACCCGGTGAGACCTGTCATTCCGGAAGGCTGGACATAGACGGCGTCACAGGCAGATGCAAGATAGTAAGGTTTTGTTCCGCTCCCGGCTTCAGCGAATGTATCTGTGAAAGCGTAAACTTTTTTTCCGCTTTTTTGAAAATCTTTAACGGCCTCACGAAGATCCCTCAGCTGAGAGTAGCTCAGTTCCGTTCCGGATGTTCTGAAAATTACAGCTTTTACACGCTCATCATCCCGTGCTTTTCGAAGCATTATAACCATGTCGAAGATAGTCATTTTCTTTCCTAAAAAAGATGTCATCAAAGGTGACACAAGTCTGTACTCTGTGTCAATTTCTCCGAGATCCGCAGTAAGTATAATTTTCTCGGGAATTTTTGTTTCCTTTTGAACCCTTGAAAGGGATACCGAAAAAGCAATTATTATTAAGAGAAACAGAACACCGAGAACTATCAAAAATCTTGCGATTGTTTTTTTCAATGTTTTCATGACAACCCTTTCTCTGATTTTTTAATAAAACTACCCTTGAAAGTTTACATAACAGTTGTAAAGAAACAAGATATTATTTGACAAACAATATTTTTTTCATAGAATTTTGACAGTGCTGGTGTGCAGATTATTTGTTACTAAAGAGGATTTTTAAAAATTGTGGGGGCTTCATTTTGGAAGCATCAAAGAACCTGTTTTTATTTAAATTTTTTCAAAATATATGTTTTGTTGCGTTTCAAAAAGTTTATTTTTTACACCGTGAGGAATAGATATGAAAAAGAAAAAAACCGCCTTTCTGTTTTTAGCCGTTTTGTTCGTTTTTTCAGTCAGTTGCATGGGCGACGAAGATGGAAATGGCGACTCTGGAAACACCGGAAACTCTGGTAACACAGGTGATACCGGAAACACTGGCGACACCGGGAACTCCGGGGACACCGGGAACACTGGCGACACCGGAAACTCCGGAGATACTGGAAACACAGGTGACTCTGGAGATTCAGGTGAAGATGGTCCTTTTTATTGCGACTGCTGGGGCGAAGAGTATGAAATGCCTGAAAATGATCCCGGATGGTGTAAAAGAGATGACGACGAGGACGGAATTCCCAACTGCATAGACGGCATACAGGATACCGACAACGATGGTGTATCAAACAGCCTCGACCAGGATTCAGACGGTGACGGCATACCGGATTCCGAAGAGTGTCCCGAACTTCTTGGAGAAAAAGACGGTGAAGGAAATTTTACAGAAAAACCTTACTGCAGAGATACCGACGGTGACGGCACACCCGATTTTCTCGACCTTGATTCCGACAATGACGGACTTTCCGACAAAGAGGAAAAAGATTATGGGACAGATCCGACAAATAAGGACACTGACGGTGACAATTCAGATGATCTTGCTGAGATTGTTTACGGCTCAGACCCTACTGACCCTGCAGATAAGATACCTGACGGAATCTATTATGTTGTCCTCCCCTATAACGCTCCTGACAAGGTAACCAGGGAACTGGAGTTCGATACTACTATAGATGCCATCGATGTGCTGATTATGTTCGATGATTCCGGTTCCATGTCCGGAGAAGCGGACAAATTGAAAGCTGGTGTGAAAACAGATGTGATTGATGCGATCTCTGATGAATTTTCAAGTCCCGATTTTGCGTGGTTTGGATTTGCAAAAATACCGTATGATCATGAAACTTTGCAAGTAATGACCAGCGATAAGGAACTGGTGAAATCTGCCGTTGACACCATTACTGCTGAGAGCGGTCATGAATATCATATCATGTCGCTTTATCAGGCAGCAACCGGAGACGGGTTCAATGCTACCATTGTTGAGTGTGCACCGGGATTCGGCTGCGGTGGCATGGGTATGAAATCGACCTACAATATTCCTCCGCAGGATTGCTCATCGGCAGGTGGTGATATCGGTGGGTTGTGCTTTCGAAAGGAAAGTATGCCTATCTTCATCGTGGTGACAGATGAACCCATGCCTGAATGTCGTGATATGGCAGAACCGGA
>JAWOGE010000242.1:0-4945 GCA_046497165.1 bacterium
ATTGTCGATGATTTAGATGAGGAAATCATAGAGCTTATTAATTATGTCGGTGAACATAACGAAGATGATGAAAGAGATTTGAATAACCCGGATTTGGCAGTTGAAGTAATTTATAACAGAGTATTAGAATATGCTAATGATTATGAGAATGATACATTAAGAGAATTAACTTAACTTCAAAATCTATAATAGTGCAAGCAAAAATGATGATATTAGAGAGTGGGGATGATAGAATTACAAATATAATGACATGAAAGATCCAGGCCAGAAATAGAGTAATATTGATATATTGAGTCTAATAATAAAGTAATAGGTTACTTTTTATCCTGTTTCTGGCTTTCAATTTTTTCTTTCAGCAGTTGGTTTACATCAACAGCAGGAAAGATATATTTGCCAAACGGGCCATAAGCTGTCATGTTATCTAATCAGCTTGATAAAAAAATAGCTTTGCATATTGAAGGTTCAGAAAACGAACTTGATAAAACTGTTATAGAAAAATTGTCCGATCCGCTTAATCATTTGATAAGAAATGCTGCGGATCATGGAATAGAGCCTCCGGATGAGAGACTTTCTTCCAATAAGCCTGTGGAAGGCTCCATATGGCTTCGGGCTTATCAGGAGGAGGGAAAAGTTATCCTTGAAATAGAAGATGATGGTCGTGGAATAAGTCATGAATCCGTTTTGAACAAGGCCGCCGAAAAAGGTCTTTACAACGGTGAAGATATTACGGAGAAAGATGTTTACGATTTTCTCATGAGTCCGGGGTTTTCAACGGCGGTTTCCATTTCGGAAATAAGTGGTCGTGGTGTGGGGCTGGATGTGGTTAAGCAGAATATTGAAAAATTACGCGGAAACATGGAAATTATATCAGAAGAGGGTACGGGAACAATTTTTCGCATAAAACTTCCGTTGACACTTGCCATAATAGATGGAATGAAGGTCAGTGTGGGTGATGAAATACTCACGGTTCCTCTTTTATCAATAATTGAGGCTGTCCTGCCTGAAAAGTCCATGATAAAAACCATTGAAGGTAAAGGTGAGCTTATTGAATTCAGAGGGGAATTCATACCTCTTGTAAGAATGTATGAAGTCTTTAACTTTCCCACGGATATAACCGATCCCGAAGATGCTGTTATGATGATTCTTGAAGGTCATAATCGCAAATTATGTATCATGGTGGATGATGTTCTGGGGCAGCAGCAGGCGGTTATAAAAAGTCTTACAAATAATTATCACCAGGTCACAGGTGTAAGTGGAGCAACTATCTTAGGAAGTGGCAAGGTTTCTTTAATAGTTGATGTTCACGGACTTGAAAGAGCTGCTTTGAACGCACAGGCTTGAAAGGAAATATCTTATGTCATCAAGACTGTCTGATAAATTTTCTTCAAAACATTCTAAAAACAATGAAAAAAGTGATAAAACACGGGAATACATATCTTTTTCAGTGGGTAATGAAATATTTGCAACTGAAATACTTAAGATACATGAGGTTACAAGTTACAGAGAGATGACGAATGTCCCTTCCCTTCCTCGTTTTGTAAAAGGTGTGCTTAATCTCAAGGGTTTTGTTGTTCCGGTTATGGACCTGCGTGAAAAATTCGGATACGAAAAGAGGGAATACAATAAATTTACAGTGGTTATGATTGTTGATGTGTCCGGAAGGATGATGGGAGTCATTGTTGACACTGTCGTTGATGTGTTTGATGTTTTTAAAAAGGACATAAAGCCGCCTCCGCGTTTTTCTGCCCGTATAAAAACAGAGTTCATAAAAGGTATGGTTCGTCATGATGATGACAAATTTATAATATTGCTTGACATGGATAAAATTCTTTCGGAAAAGGAACTTGATGAGATGGAGTCAATTTAAAAGGGTAAAAGGGAATGAATGATATTTTAAAAGATTTTTCCGATCAGCTTAAACAGGGACTCAAAGCGGTTACCAATCATATTACATATTACACGGAATTATTGAAACAGGGCAAGAGAGCGGAAAAGGATTTTTTTGAAGGTGCTGTTCACACAGTTTATTCTCTGAAAGCAGGTGCGGGATTTTTAGGAGAATATTCAATTCAAAAATTTTTTATTGTTGTAGAGCGTACTTTTAAACAGTTGCAGAGCGGCACTTTGACATTGACTGCAGAGCAACTTGATCAAATTAAAAACCTGCTTGAAAACATTTCCAATGATTTAAAAAACATGGATTCTCTTGATTCCGATTTTGATGCACACATAAAACGCTGGAAATCTGTTACTACGGGTGATGAAGAAGAAAATTCCGAACATGATGAAGATATAAGAGTTGAAGGTGAAATAAGTGATCGTTTCGGTTTTAAAGTTACGAAATCGGATTTTGAAGAAAGGATAACAAAAGGCGAGCTTTATCTCATAAGGATAGATACGGTTAAAGAGCTTCAAAACAGAGATAAATCAATAATGACTTTTATATCCCAGATCGCTCGTTTCGGTGAGATAATAGATTCAAATGTAAACATGAAGGAAATAGACGAAACCTCTTTTGAAATGGGATTTCTGTTTGTTTCATACCACCCTTTTGATATTATTCTTGAAGAGCTGGACTATCTTTCTGCCGATGATTTTATAAGGCTTGAGGCTGTTTTTTCGGAAGATTCAGGTGTTTGTATCCGTGAAGCAGAAGTTTTGGCTGACAATAAACCTTTTGAAGTGAAAGGTACGGAGAATACAGAAGATGAAAAAGAAAGTTTTTCTGAGCAGACTGATAATGTGAAGGAAAAGAAACCGAGTGTTGATCCGACAAAGATAATGCAGGGAGAGGAGCAGAAGAATAAATTCAGCTCATACAAAGAGTTTGTCACTTTTAGGCTTGACGATGAACTTTATGCCGTTCCCATTCAGATGGTTCATGATATAAAAGCCTTTTCCGGTGTTTCTTTAATGCCCAATCAGCCGCACTATGTTATGGGGGTTATAAATCTGCGCGGCAATGTTGTTCCTTTATACGATATGAGAAAACTTCTCGGTGTGCGTGATCGTTCGGTTGATGAAACATCTGTTATGGTTATAATGAAAATGTCCGTAAACGACCGTGAGAAAATTCGGGGGTGTCTTGTGGACGGAATAAGTGATGTTGTAACACTTGAACAGCAAGACAAGCAGCTCACTCCTCATCTGAGTCGTGATATAAACAGAAATTTTGTTCATTTCATAGGCAAGGACAGGCGCTCTGATTCTTTTCTTATTGTTCTGGATGTCGAAAAAATGCTTCGGGGTTCTGAAAATGAGGAGAAGATGAATGATTAATGTTAAAAAATATGATATCACTCAGTCCGAGTTTGAAAAGCTCAAGGCACTTATATATGAAACCGCCGGCATACACCTTTCTGATGCGAAAAGGCAGCTTGTGATATCCAGATATTCAAAAAGGCTTCGTGAATTGGAGCTGGAATCCTTTGACCAGTACTATGATCTGGTGACTTCTGATAAAGATTCGCTTGAAATCCAGAATTTTGTAAACAGCATAACAACAAACAAGACCGATTTTTTTCGCGAAAGACACCATTTTGAATTTCTAAGAGATGTTTTCATACCTGCTTTGAACCGCAATGACACTGTTAAAATATGGTCTTCAGGTTGTTCCACGGGTGAAGAACCTTATTCCATAGCGATGGTTATGCATAAATATTTTGTAGAGCCGATGTCCGGAAAAGTTGAGATATTGGCTACTGATATAGATACAAGTGTTTTATACAAAGCCGGAAAAGGCATATATGAGGAAGAACTGGTCAACCAGGTTCCCATGAATTTGCGTAAAAAATATTTTCTGAGAGGCAAAGGTCACCGTCAGGGATTTTTTAAAATAAAGGATGAGCTCAAGGAGATGGTGAACTTCAAACAGATGAATTTCATGAGAGATGAATATCCTTTTTCTAAAAATTTTGATATAATTTTTTGTAGAAATGTAATAATATATTTCAGCACTTCGGACAAGAAAAAAGTTGTCAAGCGTCTTGTAAGACATGTAAAAAAAGGGGGCTTCTTTATAATAGGACATTCTGAAACACTTTTTAATATGATAGACGGACTTTCTTATCAAAACAATACCATTTACAGGAAAGAGTACTGATGTACAGAAGATTCGACAAAAGACTAAATGTACTTATGAGCATTATTCAGCCGGGAGAACACTTTGTTGTTTCGGAACATGGTAAAGGGATAGGTACTGTTCTGGGTTCCTGTATAGCTGTATGTCTTTTTGATCCTTCAACCGGCATAGGAGGAATGAATCATTTTATGTTGCCCGGTGATGTACGGAATGAGGAGATATTTAACAGCAGAAGTGGAAGATATGGAATGTTTGCAATGGAGAAGCTCATAAACGACATGATGAAAAAAGGTGCTTCCCGGGAACGCCTTAAAGCAAAAATATTCGGAGGCGGTAATGTCATAGATTTCAGAAAATCGGACGGGGACATTCCCACTGTTAATATAAATTTTGCGAAAATGTATCTCTCTTTTGAAGAGATTCCCATAGTGGCTTCAGATGTAGGAGGGACAACCGGAAGAAAAATTATTTTTCTCCCGGAATATAACGGGCGTGTTCTTATGAAAAAACTCAAGAGTTTTTCATCAAAAGATTATGTGAATAAAGAGAAACAGTATAAAGCCACGGTTTTTAAAAAGAAAAAACGGGATGCTGCCGGAGGCGTTACATTGTTCAGCAAAAAATAAAAGAGGAAAAATTCAATGGAATCCGAAAAATCAAAATACAAAGTACTCATTATTGATGATTCTGTTGTTGTGAGGAAAAGTCTGAAGGATATTATTGATGATTCCGAAGATTTTATGGTTATAGGAACGGCTCAGGATCCTTATGAAGCCAGACAGATACTTAGAAGTATAAAGCCGGATGTTGTTACTCTGGATATCGAAATGCCCCGCATGAATGGGCTGGCTTTTCTGGATAAAC
>JAWOGE010000265.1:0-2552 GCA_046497165.1 bacterium
CTTTTTAACCCTGTCCCGGCAGATGTCATAAAAATATTCAGCCCGCATTTCGATACGCCTGTTTTCTTCGTCTTCAACTATTACCGTTTCCCATAAATCAAGAGAAACAAGTGAAACCGAAGTATTAAAAAGAGTCAGAGCTTCCAAAATATAACCTCTACTTTTCAATTTAATAATGCCCTTAATAACGGACCTGATTATAATATGCTACTGAAAAAATGCTGTTTGTTAAGAAAATCCCGAGGAATACGACGGGAGTCTCTTAATCTCTTGATTTTAATTTTTAAATTCACTATCATGATCTCTGTTTTTGTTGAAAACAATACAGGGGAGATGAATTTTGAAACTTTCAGTAATTATCATGGCCGGAGGAAGCGGGAAAAGATTCTGGCCGCTTTCCAGAGAATCCAGAGCAAAACAGTCAATTCCTCTTTTGTCAGACAAAACTCTGCTTGCAGAAACAATAAAAAGAATCCGTCCTGTTTGTGAAGACATTCTTGTGGTATCCTCTTTCAAACAAAAAGAATCCATTGAAACTGACATTGAAAACAGCGGTGTTTCTGTGATTTATGAACCTTCGGGAAGAAACACTGCTCCATGCATAATGCTTGCACTTCATTTTTTGAAAAAAAAGTTTGCAGAAAACCGTGCGGTGCTTGTTCTTCCCGCTGATCACCATGTGGCAAATGCCGAAAACTTCAGAAAAACCATTTCGAACGGCCTGGATTATCTTGAAAAAAACTCTGATTCCATAGGAACTCTGGGGATAACACCGAATCGCCCTGAAACAGGTTTCGGCTACATAAAAAAAGAAAAAAAACTTGAAGATACCGTTTTTTCTGTGGCATCTTTTGAAGAAAAACCTCCCGTTGAAAAAGCTGAAAAATTTGTAAAAAGCGGAAATTATTTGTGGAACGCAGGTATTTTCCTTTTTTCCCTGAACTCTATGATCGGTGAGTTCAAAAAAATTGCTTACGACATTTATACAGAGATAAAAAAAATAGATTTCTTTGATAAAGTAGATGATAAAGTCTACAGTTCGATTCGTTCCATATCTTTTGATTATGCCATAATGGAGCACACCTCCTGCCCTATTTTTACTGTGCCCGGAGATTTCGGCTGGAGCGATGTGGGTAACTGGCTGGCCTATTATGAACTTCTTCCCAAAGATGAAAATGCCAACGCCTCTAAGGGCCGGGTACATTTCATAAACTCCGAAAACTCACTTGCTGTTAATCTTACTGACAAAACTCTGGTTCTTTTCAGAAAAACGGGAGAACTCACAGTGGCCACAGAAGACACTGTGTTTTCAGCATCTCTCGAAGATCATCAAAAACTTAGAGAAGTTACTGACTATCTCAAAAAATCGGGAAACATTTCACTTCTCTGATTTACAAAAATTTCGTAAATCAAAAAGAGCGAAAATCGGGCACTGACAGATCCATAAATGTTTAAAACGAGCATATAGAAATCACGAATTATCGTTGAGAGATTATTACCTGAACCGGGAGAGGGGGACTTTGCCGCCATATTTTTTCTTTACCCGAAAGAGGTAATCTTTGCAGCATCCTCTCCTATTTTAGGAGAGGAGTGAGGAGAGGTATTGAGAAGATAGATTTAATCCTGCAAATCCTCATAATCCCGGCAATTCCGGTTCAAACAATTATTCGGGGAATTTCGATTCCTGCAATTCGTAGTGGCACAGCGTTCTACGCCGTTTATTATTCAGAATGATTTCAGGGTGAAGTGGAAATGCCGGGGTTTTATGTAAAGATTTTTATTGGAAATTTACTTTGCGAATCTGAATGTTTAAGTTATACTGTTTTACAGTGAACAGCGAGAATTCCTTTTTCCTGAAATAATAAGGGAGTAATCATGAATTTTATAAAAAAAGTAGCTTTTGTTGGCAACTATGCTCCTCGCAAGTGCGGTATAGCAACATTTACAACAGATATTTGTGAGTCTTTTTCTGCAATTAATCCTCAGATACAGTGTTTTGCAGTTCCCATAACAGATACTGAAGAAGGCTATAAATATCCACAGCGGGTCCACTTCGAGATTGTTGAGCAGGATATTAAAACCTACAAAGCTGCCGCAGACTACTTGAATATCAATGATGTAGATATTGTTTGTCTACAGCACGAGTATGGAATTTTTGGAGGAGAAGCAGGCAGTTATATTCTTTCAATGCTGAGAGATCAAAAAAATCCACTTGTAACAACACTCCATACAGTTCTTGATAATCCTACTATTAAACAACGCCGAGTTATGGATGAAGTATTGTCTCTTTCTGACTATGTAGTTGTAATGTCCCATAAAGCTGTTCAGATACTTTGTGATGTTTATAAAACCTCTGCAGAAAAAATCCGTCTGATACCGCACGGAATTCCTGACGGTCCTTTCATTGATCCGAGTTTTTACAAAGATCAGTACAATGTTCAAGGCAAAACGGTTCTTTTCACTTTCGGTCTTCTTGCTCCAAACAAGGGAATTGAGTTTGTGTTGCAAGCACTGCCTGAAATAATTAAACATCATCCGAATGTTGTATATAT
>JAWOGE010000012.1:0-7380 GCA_046497165.1 bacterium
CGATTCTTTTTCTGAGGAGGAGATCGGTCGTGAAGTGACTCATTCAAAAAATCGTGATGAAATACTGGCGTCTCTTTTTGAAGAGGTTTTCGAGGCTTTTGAAAAGAAAAATGAGACGGAAGGTCTTGAATTTTTTCTGGATCTTGCTTTGAAATATATTCCTGCTGAAAGTGGTTCCATAGCATCATCTTCCCTAAGCAGCCGCACATTGAAGTTCATAGCCACAAGAGGTCCGAAAGCTGATGCCGTAAAAGGGATGACTCTGCCTATGGGTAAAGGGATCGCAGGTTTCAGTGCTTTGAGAAATTGTCTTGTTGCAGTTAGTGATGTTCAGAAAGACCCGAGATACTTTTCTGAAATAAGCGAAAAAATAGGTTATGAAACGCAATCGATAATAAGTGCTCCTGTTGCAGAAGGTGGTAAAACTTTTGGCATTATAGAGCTTATCAACAAAAAAGAATCCACCTCTTTCAACGAAGATGAACTTGAGATTCTTCGCTTCATAGGAGAGAAAATCGGTGAATATATGCACATGGTCTGGGACCAGAAAAACAACGATTTGGAAGAAAGTTGATGTTGAAGCATTAAGGTTTTGATTTTATTTCTTTTCTGTGGAGATTAAAATATGAAAAAAATGTTTTATGTTTTATCATTTGCTTTTATTGTAATACTTTTTTTATCGTGTTCCGGGTCTTCAGATAATATTTATGATGACAATTCGGAAGAAAAAGAGGATGAAAACCCTGTTGAAGACACTGATTTTGAGTCAGATTTAAATAACGGTGAATCTGTTGACAATGATTATGAAGTTCCTGACAATGCTCCGGGAACATGGTGCGAAAAGCTTTCTGCAGGAGTCAATGAAGGTCCTGAAATTGAGAACTCCCGACGCGTGTTTAACCTTGCTTTGCCTTCAGGAGATGTGCCGAAAGATGGATGGCCGGTTATTTTTTCATGGCACGGAGTGGAAGATACTATGGAGAATTTTAAAAATTTTCTCGATCCTTATGTTGATAATAAAATAATGTCTTTTATTGCGGTAACGCCTGAAAATGATCCGGAATATGCCATGACCGGTCAGGTGCCTGACGGCATAGACTGGGATATTCTCAATATAACTGACGGCAGTGTGGATGCTGTGTTTTTTGACGAAATAAAAGCATGTCTTAAAAAAAATTATGAAATAGACGAAAACAGAGTATATTCAACAGGTTTTTCGGCCGGTGCAATTAATACAAATGCTCTCGGTGTTCTGCGAAGTGAAGATCTCGCTTCTGTGTTGACATATTCAGGGGGATATCTTGGAAACAACAAAGACCAGCTCGGTACTGCCTCGGCAATTGTTTCGTGGCCATCTCTTTATACCGAAAACAGATATGTGGAAATGAGAGTCCATGGAGGAGAGGAGGATTCTTTTGATCTCAGTGTTACAAAAATTCATTTTGATCAGATGGCTGAAAATGATCAGTATATGTTGAACAACAAAGGGCATGAAGCCATAATATGTGCTCATAATAAAGGGCATGTCATGAGCGGTGTCAGTGTTCAGGGATTACTCACTTTTTTCAAAGATCATCCCCGCGGAACTTTTGATTCTCCGTACGGAGAATCTTTCCCCGATGATTATTTTGAATCATGTGAATTTTTTGAAAAATTCTAAGGGCTTCGGGAAAGTATGACTGCTGATTCTGATATATTCATGATACGGAGATTTTTTTATGGGACATAAGGTTATAGCCAGAAAATGGCGTCCCTCAAGATTTGAGGAGGTAATAGGGCAGGAACATATAACTCAGACATTGCGTTACGCCTTGAAAACCGGTCATACAGCACCTGTTTATCTTTTTACAGGAATAAGAGGAACCGGAAAGACTACCCTTGCAAGAATACTGGTTAAAAGTTTGAACTGTCTCGAGCCTGAGGATGGCGAACCGTGTGGGAAATGTGAAAGTTGCCTCGAGATATCAGCGGGAAAATGTCCCGATATAATGGAAATAGACGGTGCTTCCAATAACTCTGTTGACGATGTGAGAGCCATAAAGGAAAACATCATATACACCCCTGTGAAATCTCGCTACAAAGTTTATATAGTTGACGAGGTTCACATGCTTTCCAAATCTGCTTTCAACGCTCTTCTCAAAACACTTGAAGAGCCTCCTCCGCATGCTCTTTTTATTCTTGCCACAACAGATCCTCAGAAGATACCGGCCACCGTTTTGAGTCGATGTCAGAGGTACGATCTTAAAAGAATTTCCATTGCCGATGTTGTAAAACATCTTGAGATGATACTCGAAAAAGAGGATATAAAATACGAGAAAAGTGCTCTTCATATGATAGCTGCTCAGGGGGAGGGCAGTATGCGTGACAGCCAGACCATACTTGAACAGCTGATAAATTTTGGAAGTAGAAAAATCTCCGAAAAAGAGGTGGGTGTTGTTCTCGGGAATACAGACAGAGAGATAATCCGTTCTCTCATAAAAGCTGTGGCCTGTCACAAAAAGGATGAGGCTTTGAAAATAGTTCATGATATATATTTTCAGGGGGGGGCGGTTGAAAGAGCGGCTTTGGATATGCTCAGGTCAGTTCACAATCTGGTTTTATACAGTTCTCTGAAGAACGATTCTTTTCTCGATGTTCCCGAAGATGAAAAAAAATGGATAAAAGAGACCTCTTCAATCGCATCATCGCAGGACTGGATGAGACTTTTCAGGTTTTTCAGCAATGAGTACACCGGAATAAAGGACAGCGATTTTTCCATGATGCTTTTTGAAGCAGCTGTATTAATGGCTTGTGATTTTCCGGAAATGTCGGATTTCAGAAAAATGATATCCCTTGTGAAAAAAGAGGAAAATGTCGGAAAAAATGTTTCTGATGTTACTGAAAAAAAGGAAAATAGCTTTGTGGCTTCGGAAAATCCTTCTGAAAAACAGGAAAAAAACTCTGAAAGCACAACGGAAATGAAAAAAGCTTATGAGACTCCCTCTTCATGGGAAGATTTTGTAAGTTGGCTCAAAGAAACAGATATAAAACTTTATGGACCGACACACAACATCCCTTACAGTGAGGAAAACGGAAAAATAATACTGAGACCGGCAGCTTCTTTTGAATCAATAGAAAAAGGCCTCAGCAATCTTATAAGGGATAAATTCAATAAGTTTTTTAAAGGGCATAAAGAACTGGTTATAGATGCGAAATCTCCCAATGACGGAATTTCTGTATCAGAAAAGGAGGATATAAGGGAAGCGAAACGCCGAAATAAAATAAAGAACGAAATCATAGAAAGTAAAACTGCCGAAGAGATGGAACAGATCTCTTTTTCAATGAAAAAAATTGTAATAGATGCTAAAAAAGAACCTCTGGATTAACAGTATTTCAGCAATTTTAGTTTTTTCTCTGTTTTTATTATGGGGAATGAGAGGTCGTTTCTGGATCCTTTTTACAGCTTTTTTCCCTTATTTTCATATAACACTTCTCATAAGTACTTTGTTTTTTTATGTATGTTTTATGTTTTTTCGCAGACAGATACTTTCTGTTTTTAATATTCTTGTACGGAGGCGGTACTGGATATTTCCGCTTCTTTCGTTTGTCTTTACAACTCTGGTTACCATATATATTTTCGAAGCGATTCCGCATGTTATAGATGCTTCACATTTTTTATGGACAGCCCGGCTTCTTACCCGAGGACAACTCTCACTTCCAGCTCCCGAACTTTATGAGCATTACAAACATACTTTTACTGTTCTTTATAACGGTCGTTACTTTTCTCTTTTTCTTCCCGGATTTTCTTTTTTTCTGCTACCTTTTGTTGTTCTCGGTGTCCCTTATCTGGCCGGTCCGCTTTCAACAGCTCTGTCCGTTGTTCTCACCGGTTTGATATCACGCAGGTTATTTAACGACAAGGTCAGTTTTTTCAGCATGATGCTCATGACATTTTCATCTTTTTACATATTCATGGGGGCGAGTTTCATGGCTCATCCATTTACCATGATGCTTTCTTTGCTTTCTTTATGGATGCTGGTCAAAAAAAATCGGGGATTTTTAAGTATTCTGATTTCAGGAGCCTGTCTCGGCTGGGTTCTTTTTATAAGACCTCAAAATGCTGTTTTTATAGGTGCTCCTCTTGGAATATATCTGGCTTTTTCAAGTAAATCTGTGAAAGATTTTATAAAGTCTGCCGCTGTTTTTGTTCTTCCGGGATTTGTTTCAGGGGCTTTACTGCTTGTATACAATCTCATTTTTACAGGCGAGATGTTTGTTTTTCCGCAGGATATATATTTCTCGGTAAGAGAACCGGTGGAATTTTGCCACCGTATGGGGCTGGGAAAAGGATGTCCCAACACAGAGGGGATATATCTTCCGGACGGTGGGCTTGATTTTCCTTATGCTTTTTGGGTTTCCTATGTGAGACTCACCCAGCTGATTTTCAACATAGCAACTCATCCCTATCTACTTTTATTTGCCGCCGCCGCTTTTTTTATAAGCTGGAAAAGGCATATTTTTTTATTTTCCATTTTCATGGTCTCTTTTTTCGGGTATCTCTTTTTCTATCTTCCCGGGAATCTCTTCGGTCCCCGTTATTTTACAGAAACCACTCCTTTTGTTATAATTACAGCTTCTTCCGCTTTTTTTTATATCTTGAGACGAAGCAGAAAAACAGTACCTCTAAGAGCATTTCTTGTATCTCTCCCCGTTGCTTCTTTTATCTATCTTGCTGTTTTTATAATGCCTGAACTGCTCCCCTCTTATTCTCAAAGTTTCTGGGGGGTTGACAATTCCATATATGAAAAGATCGAAGAACGCGGAATAAAAGACAGCATAATATTTGTTCCCGGAAAACGCCCGGCTATGGTTTTAAATCTTATGAAAGATCCGCCCCATGACAGATACGGTAACTTAATTTTGACAGATCTGAAAAAACAGAACAGATACTCTGCGGCTTACCACATGGAGAAAGGAAATTATTCCGGAGCATGGGAAGTTCAGTACATACAGTCCATAGAGGAAAAAGTTCAGATAAGTCCATTATATTATTATGAAACAGACAGAGTCTGGCTAGAGTTTGAGCATAAACGCAAGCCTGTTGAAGGAGATATAAAATACGCAGTTACATTCAGCACATCGGAATCCCGTCCCAAGCGTTTTTTCCCTGTAAGTACACTGGGAACCAATATAAATCTCAGCAATGGAAACAGCCTCGCACTGCTTTTCCATGAAGAAACTCTCGAGGATAATCACTATTATGGATTCACACATCATGTCCTGAATCCCGGCACTTATGAAATCACCATCGCCTTTGTGAAAAGTGATTGTTCGGGTTCTTTCAGCATGGAAGTTAACGGAAAAGAGGAAGCTGTCTTGAAAGCTTTGAGTGAAGAGATAGCTCATTCCAAAGTGAAATTCAGAAGTGATCTCAAAAAAGGATTGAATGAATTTCGTATCATACCTCATGAGGCGGGTTCCTGTCTCATACTGGATTACATGATGATGGAAAAGTTGTATTTCGAATAGGTTTGCAGTGTCACATCTTTTCAGATCAAATACTGCAGTCCTCCAGTTTTATATACCTCTTTCAGGTGAGGTTCCTGACGGAAAAAAGTTTTTGCTTTATTCTCTTATTTCTGATACATATTTTGTGGAACAAAAATCTTTGACAGGAGCAGATTATGACAATTATTCTTGACGGAAACAACTTGAACATTGAAAATCTGGTTAAAATAGCTCGGTATGGTGAAGTTGTTGAACTGAGTGACAATTCTCTTGAAAAAATAAAAAAATGCCGTGCTATGCTGGAAGATAAAATATCAAAAAAAGAGATTATGTACGGTGTCAACACAGGCATAGGAGAGTTTTCGGAAGTTGTATTGGACGATGACCAGATAAGGGATTTTCAGAAATATCTTATCTATAATCATTCTGCGGGAATAGGGGAGTCGGCCCCTGTTGAATATGTTCGTGCCGCCATGGCCGCTCGTATCAATGTTCATGCTCACGGCAATTCTGGATGTCGTCCTGAGATAACACAGACTTTTGTTGAAATGCTGAACAGAGGAGTGACCCCTTTTGTCTGTCAGAAAGGTTCAGTGGGTGCGTGCGGAGATCTGGCACCCATGTCACAAATTGCTCTTACTCTCATGGGCGAAGGGAAGTGCTATTTTCAGGAGGAGCTTCTGCCTGCAAAAATAGCTTTTGACCGTGCGGGGATTTCCATTCCGGGTCTCGAAGCACGCGACGGACTTGCCGCCATAAACGGTTCAAACATGCTTACCGGAATGAGTGCGATTCTTCTTTACGATACGGAACATTTTTTAAGACAGGCCGAAATAGCGGCTGCTATGTCCATAACTGCTCTGAAAGGGAACCTTAAACCCTACACACCTTTGCTCCATGAAGTAAGGGGTTTTTCCGGTGCAGTGAAAAGTGCTCGTTTTATGCAGCGCTGCTTTGAAGGTTCGGATTTACAGACAGGGAAAGTAAAGGTAAAAGTTCAGGACGCTTATTCAATGCGTTCTACACCTCAAATAATAGGTTCAGCTCACGATGCTGTAAAATGGGCTCGTTCACAGGTTGAAATCGAACTCAACGGTGTGGGTGACAATCCTGTTTTTTTTCCTGAAAAAGATATGCAGCTTTCGGGTGCTAATTTTCAGGGTACCCCTGTTTCTCTTCCCATGGAAATGATAGGCCAGGCAATAACAATTGTGAGTATTATGAGTGAGCGCCGGATGAACAGACTTAACAATCCTGCACTGAGTTCGGGTCTGCCGCCTTTTCTCGCTACAAATCCGGGGCTTTTCTCGGGGCTTATGCTGAGTCAGTACACTGCTGATACTCAAATAGTGGAACAGAAAATACTTTCAACTCCGGCATCGGTTCAATCAATTCCGGCGGCGGCTGATCAGGAGGATTTTGTTTCCATGGGTATGAACACTGCCATAAAGAATTTTTCTATACTTGACAACGCCTACGGAGTTCTCGGCATAGAATTTATGGCGGCATCCCAGGCTCTTGATCTCAGGAAATATGAAAATGAAGGCAGGGGTGTTGCTGCAGCTAAAACGGAAGTTCGAAAACATATCGCTTTTCTTGAAGAGGACAGACCTCTTTATCCCGATCACACCAGGATTAAAGAGGTTGTGAAATCAAAGAAGATTCTGAAAAAGGTTCTTGATACCCTTGAAGATGTAGTCTGAAAGTATTTTTATATTAAAATACATTTTGTGTGTTTTTCAAAAGATACTTGCAAAATTTTCTTTAAAGAGGTAGAATGTCCAAGGTAGTTTTCTATGGAGGTTCAGATGCTTAACGAAGATCAGCTGAGCAATGTTTTTTTCTTTGGTGAAAAACTTATTAGTGATGAAAAAATAAAAAAAATTCAGAAAT
>JAWOGE010000033.1:0-20524 GCA_046497165.1 bacterium
ATACTGGAGATACTGGAGATACTGGAAACACTGGAGATAGTGGAAACACAGGAGATACCGGAAACACAGGAGATACTGGAAACACAGGAGATACCGGAAACACAGGAGATACCGGAAACACAGGAGATGATGAAAAGTGTGAATTTCCCTACGAAGTCGATAAAGGAGAAAACGCTCTTTATTCAAGTGGCTGTATTCACTTCAGACAGATAGGAGAAAATCCATTTGACCTTTATATTCCCGATGCTCCTGACGGTGAAAAAATGTTTGTGGGAATTTATATGCAGGGCGGAAAAGTTGCAAAAGAACATTATAGTAATCATTCCAAGATTTTATCAACTTACGGTGTCATTGTTGCTGTCCCGAAAAATGATAAATCTCTGGAAGGTGAGAATATGACCGAAAATAAGGTGTTCAACTTGGTCTGGGATCACATGAAGGACGAAAATGCCAATGAGGATTCCCCTCTTTACAATATTGTAGATGATTCAAAAGTAGCAGTAATGGGGCATAGTAACGGTGGAATGGCTGCACTTGGAATTATTCAGAATGAATGTGAAATGCCCACTTGTGGAATGTTTGAAAATTATGAGTCTCCTCCTGAAGTTTCTGCCGGAATCCTTTATGGCACAAACACCAGAAATCCCATGACAGGATCAATAGGTGATGTGGATACGCGAAACATTCCTACCATGTTTATTCAGGGAACTCTCGATGGTATGGCAGAGCATGAAGATACATTGAAAACTCTTGATAAAACCACCGGAAGCCCTGTTGTTCTGGTTTCTCTTGAGGGTGCCAATCATTATGGAATAACAGACACCAACAACCCTTCCGGGGCAAACAGTGACGATAATGCTCCTACCATAGATCAGGATGTTGCCAATGAGACTGTTGCAAGATGGACAGGAATGTATATAAGAGCACACCTTTATGAAGAACAGGAAGCCGAAAGTTATGTTTATGACGGTGAAGGAGACAGCTCTGACGAAAATGTTGAAGTTGAGATAATCAATGAAGATGAGGAGTGATTCTGTTTGAAATAAAAAAATGGAGAAGTTTTTATGAAGAAAATTTTTATTTATCTTGTATTGATATTTGTTTTGCTTCTCACATCTTGCGGTGGTGATTCTACGGTTGAAGTGCATGATAATGGAAATACCGGAGACACCGGAGACACTGGAAATACAGGTGATACTGGAAATACCGGAAATACCGGAAACACCGGAGATACCGGAGATACCGGGGATACCGGGGATACCGGAGATACCGGGAATACCGGGAATACAGGAAACACCGGGAATACCGGGAATACAGGAAACACTGGAAATACCGGGAATACAGGAGATACCGGGAATACCGGTGATACTGGAAACACAGGAGATACTGGAAACACAGGAGATACAGGTGAAAGTCTTTATAACATCGGACCTGAAACGGTAAAATTTGTTGATGTTGGTGAAGATCAGGATGGGTCTCCGCTTCCGTTCAGAATTTTTTATCCCGAAGAAGCGGGAACATATCCCGTTGTACATTTTATTCACGGGTTTCAGCTTAAAAATACCTATTATGATCAGATGCTTATTCATCTTTCTTCTTACGGATTTATAATTGTTGCTCCTCAGTTTTCACAAAGTATGTTTGGTGGTGATCCCAGTAATGTTGAAGCGGATATGGCCATAGATTTCATAGAAAACTGGCTTATGTCCAACATAAATAACTACACAGATTCCGGAGTCGAAGCTGATTTTTCAAAATTGTCACTGTCAGGACACTCTCGTGGCGGTAAAAGTTCCTGGCATATGATACAAAAACGCCCTGAACTTTTTTCAGCCATAGCAGGTGTTGATCCTGTGGATGCCGAGCCACCCATAGGAGATGATCCACCTGCAGTTCAAGGTCCCTTGAATTATGATGTGCCTTCTTTTGTAATGGGAACTGAAAAAGGTCCGGAAGGGATGCAGGCCTGTGCTCCGGCTGATGCCAACAGTACACATTTTTACCCGAATCTGCCTTCACCTGCATGGCATGTCATAGCCGGAGGAGTAGGTCATATGGAGATGATGGATGGTGACGATCTTGCAAGTTGCGGGACGACATGTTCTCTATGTTCCTCATCGAAAGATCCAAACCTTCAGAACTCTTTCAGAATTCTCTGCGGCGGGATGCTCACTGCTTTTTTTCGTGCTGCTCTGTACAGTGAAACTGAACATTACAGTTATCTTGAAAACACGGATGATGCACCCCATATGGTTGTTGTTTCTGAAAACAAATAACCGGATTCCGAAGATACACTTACAATTTTACAGATGATACCTAATTCGGCAGAGTTTCAATAGATACAAAAAACTGGAGCTACCTCTTTATATCAAAAGATCTTCTGAATATTTCGATATTTTTAATTTTTAAAATTGTTTCATATGTTCCGTTTTTCAGGTTCATTTGTTCAAGTTCAAGTGGCAAATATATTCCACGCCATCCCGGTTCAACGGTAAATGGTTTGGTTTTTATCAATTTGCCAGCAGGGTTGTAAACAGAAAACAACATATTAAAGGGTTTTATTTTTTTAGGAAGCCTGTCAAATCTTGCTCTTACATATATTTTATCAGCAGGATTAAACACATCCGCTTTGTTCAGACCATTTTTATCAAAATCTTTACCGAAAAACATATAATGAAAGTTGAGCGGAGGAAAACCGTCAGTCATTTTTTCTTTTTCCTTTTCCGTAAAGACCTTAACTTTATATATCCATCTGTCATTACTTAACTTCCATGGCAGAACGACCCTTTCATTTGAATCAAGCTTTTTTATAACATTTCTATGTGGATAATTTCTTGAAGCTATCAGGAAGTAATTATCTTTACCGGGTTTTAATGCATTGATCTCCCTGACCACTCTGTTAACAGATGTGCCCCAATTTTTATGTCCCCATACATTAATTAATTTAAGATGTATGTCGGGTCTCCCTCTATCCTCTCTGTCAGCATATTTTCTATAATAAAGATGAATCGGATAGAACATTCTCGAATCATCATCAAGCAGAACGGCTCTGTGCGGGAGTTTTTCAAACAGCAGATTTAAGAAATCGTCAACATAGGTATAGTTTCGTTTGTTAGGATTGTTATTGTACTCAGAACGGTTATGAGAACTCCAGAACCTTCTGTCACTGTATGGTCCGCTATGAAACCACCATGTAGATGGATCTTCCGACCATTCTCCGATTTTATCATAAAAATAAGGAGGAATGATTATGCTGGTAAAAGCTATGGCAAAAATGATTGTAAAAGAGAGCGATTTGTTTTTAATTTTTGTTTTTAACAGTTCCACAATATCGTCAAGAACTACAGCAGCGAGAAGTGCATAAATAACATAGCAGGGAAGAAGAAATGCAAATTGATCCCATGTGTTATAGAATTGGAAAAAGACAGTCGATACAATGAAAGGGATTAAAATTAATGAGTATACTGTTCTGCTCAACTCTCTTCTTAGCGGGCTTTTAAGAAAATTTTTTCTGGCAAGAAAAACAAAGAAAAACAGTGCAAGAATAACATTTGAGATGAAAATTTTTATGGAACCATCATATCTGAACCAGTTTCTCGTTCTCCCACCTATATTTATTACAGTTCCCTGATAAAAAAGAACTATATTTGTTATTACAAGTCCTGCCGAAAGTAATATCAAAATAATGAGAATTGTATCTTCAACTTTGCTTTTTCTTTTTTGTCGCGGAATAAAACGGTAGAACAGTTCACCAAAAACAAAATAAAACAGTCCTGCAATGGTAAGAAAAAAGAATGGAGAAGGAAATTGTAAAAAATGATACCAGAATGATTGTCTGAATCCAGTAAGATTTTCAAAGTTTAACATAAGTCCCGAAAACTCTCCGCCCAATGCAGTATCGATAGTTTTTGAGAGATTCCATCCGGTGGCTGACCACTCCTCTATAAACAAAATAATATAGGGCAGAAGTCCTGAAAACAGAAAAAAGGAACTCATTAAAAAAACCCATATAAAAACAAAACTTCTTTTGTTTCCGAATATTTTTTTATAAAGGAAAGGAAGTTTTCCGTTTTTCTGGATATCAACAATATAAAATAAAAGAAAAAGATAACAAGCTCCCCACCATACTCCGTTCTGAACATGATTAAAAAAAGACAGTCCTGCAAGAAAAAACGAAAGGTAGAGAGGCCATATTTTTTTTCGCTGATAGTAGTCAACAAAACAGATAATAATTGTAACGATGGGAAACACATGAACGATGTAATTTTCAGCCATTGTGCTGTGCCACCATACGGAATGGGATATCATGAAAGCAAAAGAACTTATCAGCACAGTAGCCCGGTTTAACTTTAATCTCAAAAGCAGATAGTAAAAAGCAATGGCAGCTGCCGCTCCGAAAATTACAGCCATCAAAGTTGCCCTGAACACTACTGTTCCGAATGGTAGTCTGATAAACAGATTCCCTATGTACATAGAAAGATTATGGAGGTTGGGATGGATACCGGGAGCAATGTTGACCATTCTTTCAATCATGAGGGCAACATCTCCGAGAGTCATAACTCTTGCCATTGTATAAAAATAAAAAATTGGCGGAACAATAACAAACCAGTGTTTTAAAAACCCATGCTTTTTTACTAAATTTTCTATGTGTTTCATAAAAACTCCTTTAATTTTTAAGATCAGTTTTTAATGTATTCAGCCATTATTTTGCTGAATAAAGAACCTTTCACAGCTTAGCTGAATTTTATCGTTTGCTCACACGAATCCGAAAACTTTTTCACAAGTTATACAGATAACGATCAGCTTTGTGGAAAAGTTTAATCAAGATATTCTGTCGAGTCAAATTTTTTAAACAAAACCTTTGTTTGTTATGCATTTGCTGAACATTTTGCAAGTACAAGGAGGTTCCGTTAGATTTTAAGTGAGTTAGAGTAATGTAAATAATATCCCTGCAGAAAGTTCCCCGAATTCTGAAGTTTTATTGAAAAACGATGCAGCAAAAAAACTCCGGAAGTAAACTTTTTACAAGTTTTAAAAATATGCTTTTTCCCTGCAAGATAAACACCATGTTCTATTTTTAAAAGGTCGGTAATGGAAAAAATTTAATAAATATCCAAAAAAAATTTGATTTTTTTGCTTTAATCTATATAAATGCTCGCAGTTGAAGGGCCTATAGCTCAGCTTGGCAGAGCCTCCGGCTCATAACCGGATGGTCAGAGGTTCGAATCCTCTTGGGCCCACCAACTTTTTCCTTATACGGGAGACGGCATTTTGACATTGAAACCGATTAAAAATAATTATCACAAAAAGCACTTGGCGGTATTACCACAAGTGCTTTTTTTTGTTTATGGGTATTAATGAGTTTTTGACGCATATGTTGAATCGTTATCCCCTTTCTTCGCAGAAAAGTTGGGATAATTCGGGATGGCAGATATCTCTTCCTGTTGATAACGACAAAGATATTCTCGCAGCTGTTTCACTGTCTCCTGCTGTTGTTTCTGAAGCTGTTGAAAAAAATGTCGGTCTTATAATTACGCACCACCCTTTGTTTTTCAAAACAGTAAAAAGCATAAATCATAAAGACACAAGGGGAAAGATGATTGCGGAGCTCGTAAAAGAAGGGATCTCTGTTTTTTCTCTCCATACTCCTGTGGATTCATTATATCCCGGAATTGCGGATTACTGGTCTGAAGTTCTCTCCCTTGAAGATGTTTGTCCCGTAGCTCCTGAAAGTGAAAATTATAAGTGTGTTACTTATATTCCGGAAGGAAATTTCAAAGAGGTATCAGATGCTCTTCTCGATGCTTTGGAACCGGAAATTTACGCACCTTCCGTTCGTTATACTCATACCGGGTTCAGTTTTTCGGGTACAGGTCGTTTTGTTCCGCGTAAAGGGTTTTCAAATCCGCACATAGGTTCTCCGGGAAAATCTGAAACAGTCAGGGAAATATGCTTTGAAACAGTGGCGAATAAAAAAGGCGTTTCTGCTTTTCTCAAAGCTTTGGATATACATCATCCCTACGAAGAACCGGCTTTCGAGATCGTACCTGTTTTTAAAATCAACTCTCCTTCGGTGAATGGTTTTGGTCGCAGAGGAAGATTTAAAAAAAATATGACGCTTGAAGAGATTGTTTCAAAGCTTCAAAAAGCCGGGTTGAGTTTTTGTCAGACTGGAGGTCTGCGTCACAAAAAATATGAAAGAGCAGCTGTTTTTCCGGGAAGCGGTGCTGACTATATTTCATCGGAAAAAGCCGGGTCGGTTTTTATAACTTCAGACGCAGGTTTTCATGATGCTGAGCGTGCTTTTAATGCCGGAATAACGCTTATAAACACAAGTCATTTTGAAATAGAAAGACCTTTTGTGAAAATATTATCACAACTGGCGGAAGATATTTCAGCCGATGTAAAAATGATTGCATCGGAAAAAGATATGGATTTTCTCACAAACCATAAAAGGAGGAGCAGTTGTTAGAGGAATTGAACAAACTGGTCAAGCTCCAGGAAAAAGAAGATGTAATTATTGAAAAAGAGGACATGCTTTTTATTCTTCCCGAAGAAAACGAGGAGATGAATGCAAAAATGGAGGAGATGCAGAAAGAGCTGAGTGAAAAACTCAGCAAAATCGATTTGCAGAACCAGGAGAAAAAAAAGCGACAGGAAATCCTTGAAAAAGGAGAAAAAAAGCTTAAAAACATCACAGGAAAACAGTCTGCTATCAGGAACAGAGAGGAGTACGACTCACTTCTGCGCGAGATAGACAATATCAAGCGCTTTAATAAAGAACTGGAGAATGAGATAGCTGAAATTGACAAAGAGCTTGAGATTAAACAGGAAGAGCTGGATCTCATAAAAAAGGAGTCGGAAGACAAGATAAAAGAGTATTCTGCAAAAATTGATGAAAATAAAAAAGTCATGGAAAAATTGCAGATGGAACTTGATGAGCTTTACAGTGACAGAGATGAATATGCTGAAAACATAAGGAAATCTGTTCTTCTGAAGTTTGAGCGTATTCTCGAAACATCTCCTGACGGGAAAGCGATTGCTTTTACGGAAAATTATCGCTGTTTTGGTTGCAATATGAATCTTCCGCCTCAGCTGTACAACGATGTTCTCAAGTCAAAGCGTGTCAATCTCTGTCCGGGATGTCAGAGAATCCTGATTCCGGTACAGGAAGAAAACAAAAGTTCTTCGGAAGACTGAAAAATCAGTGTTCTTTAAAAAGGGATGAAGCTGTAACCGCCGGTTTAAAACCGGAGGAAAGTCCGGACTCCTCAGAGCAGGAAGCTGGCTAACGGCCAGGAACGGTAACGTTACGGAAAGTGCCACAGAAAACAAACTTCCCGGTTCGCCGGGTAAAGGTGAAAAGGCGAGGTAAGAGCTCACCGGGATCGTGGTGACACGGTTCGCAGGGCAAACCCCTTTCGGAGCAAGGTCTTGTAGAGATGCAATCCGCTGCGGCGGATAAGGACTGCTCGTCCGATGCATCCGGGTGGACTGCATGAAGCATCGGGTAACCGGTGTTCCAGATAAATGGTTACAAATACAGAATCCGGCTTATGCTTCGTCCCTTTGTTTTTAAGATTCTTTACCTGAGATGGTTCAAATCGAATGTTATTCCACTGAAAGGTTCGCCGTGATATATGTAGTGATACACGGCGTAGTTACGCATTACTTTTTTGATATAGTCTCTTGTCTGAAAAATAGGGATGTCTTCTATGAATTCGTCTGTTTCAAAATCTCTTTTTGTTTTCAGCCATCTTCTTATTCTTCCCGGCCCGGCATTATAGGCACCTGCTGCCAGCGGGAGACTGCCGTCAAAAGAGTTCAGAAGAATATTCAGGTAACTTATTCCAAAGCGTATATTTGTGAGAGGCTTTTTTAGTTTTTGAGGAGTCATCCGGCCGTATTTTTCCCTGCGTGCGAGCAATCTTGCTGTTGAGGGAATTATCTGAAGAAACCCTATGGCATATGCAGTGGAAACAGCTTTAAAATCGAAAAGACTTTCCTGTCTTGCTATGGATAAAACGAAAAGCGGAGACACATTGTAAAAATCAGCATGAGGCAGGATCTCCTTTTCAAAAAGCACCGGATAGCTCAATCGTATATACCTTCTTCCTTTTGCCGAAAGTGAGGATACCGATTTCATAAAAGAAACCGCGAGATGATAAAGATCTATGTTTCTTGAAAGATAGGAGGCTGAAAGCAGATCTGTCTCATTTCCGTTTTTTATAAGAGATGATTTTAATGTAAAAATAAGTTCCCTGAGAAACCTTTTATCTTCATTTATGTGAAGTGCCAGCATCCATAATGTTTCAGGCATGAATTCTGAAGAAGTGAATATGGTTTCAGAGTTGTTTTTTTTCTCATTGTTTTCAGGTTTTATACCCTTGTGAGCAAGTCTTCCAGCGGCAAGAGAACCGTAATATGTTGCAGGATAAGTATTTGAAAGAACAGTATATTTTTCAATGGATTTTTCATTTTCACCGAGTTTTGAAGCTACTCTCGCATACCAGTACATGGCCCGGCGGTAAGAATATTCGCCCGGAGAATGTTGCTCAATTATGTTTGAAAGAGCATTTTCTGCTTCTTCATAACGACTCTGAAGATAGAGAACCCAGAAATATAAAAACTGAGAAATTGTAAATTTTCTGCTGTTTTTATAATTTTTCATTATTTTTTTATAATACTTTTCAGATTTTGAATAATTGCCGTCAAGACGGGCTATTTCAGCTGTACTGTAAAGAAAGTCCGCAGCTTTGTTTTTGTCTGAAGAAAAAAATTCATATCCGGAAAAGTAAGCTTTCATCGAAAGGCTGTTTTTTCCCAAAGCCGCAAAAGAAAATCCCATGCCTTTAAAAAAACGATACATGGTTGTTTTGCATGGTTTAAGCTCGCTAAAAGAGTTGTTTAATGCTTCATAAACCACTACAGCTTTTTCATGTTCTCTTCTTCTGGTTAAAGAACGGGCTTTATAAAGATGTGCTGTCCATGCTGAAAGAGATTCTGATATTTTTCCTCTCGGAAACCATCTGTCGGCAAGTTTTATGGTCTGCCTGTATCTGATTCGCTGAAAATTGTAACGCAACTTCCAGAGTTCATATTCTTTTGCAAGACCTTTTTTTAGAAAAATTGAACGGTTTTCAGTTACAAGTTTATCCAGTTTTTTAAAAAAATTCTCTTTATGATTTTCAGGAACAGACATAAGATATTCAAAAGCTTTTTTGGTGTCACGATTTATCATAACAGAAACATAGCGATATATTAAATCAATGTCGTTGTACTCAGCATAATTTTCTATGAACTTTTCATACATGCCGTCAGAGTGCATTTTCTTAAGCATAAGAGGAAAAAGTTTTTTGCTCCATTGTTCCGGCATTGCTGAAAGAAGAATTTTCATCTTTTCCATGGATATTCTGTCAAACTGTTTTCCTATGAGAACATAACGGGCCACCGAAGCATCGGGACCCTTAAAATTATCCGATATGAATTCTGAAAGTTGATTTATATCAGCTTTTTCATCTCCGGCTTTTCTGAGAAAAATCAGAATGCAGCTCATGTTGTCACCGAAATGGCACATCTCTTCGTGCTGTTTGTCTGAAAAGGAAGCATAGGGACTGAAACGATGTTCTATGAAATCATCAAAAGAGACATTATGAAAGTTAAGTTGTAACGCGGCCGAAAAAAGCAAAGTGACCATGGAAAAACTTATGGAACCCAAAACCTCTCCTTTTTAAACAAGCAGAAACAGGAATATACTGATTATCACAAAAATAGTTTTTTTGCAAAATATCTGTCTGCTCAATGCACAGCCTAACTTGACAAAAATTTTTTTTTTAAATAAAATATCTTCCAGAGTTGTTGTATGATCTATAAAAGAGGAGAGCAGTTTTGAAGGTGATATTTTTTTGGACTTTGATTTTTTTCAACATATTTGTTTCAGCTGAGGACAGTGTGAAAACAATTGACATTGAAAAAGCAGCCGGGCTTTTAAAAAAAGGGGTTGCTTTCATAGATAACAGACCGGAATTCAAATTCAACAGAGGACACATAAAAGGTGCTGTGAACCTTCCTTTTTTTAAACCGGGTCATTCAACTAACAAGATGACCAGAGAAAACCTGTTTAAAACTGTTGGTAAAAATAAAAAAATTGTTTTTTACTGTTCCGGGAAGATGAGAGCTTATCATGCTGCAAAACAGGCTGAAAAATGGGGACTTGAAGCTAAGATATTCTGGTATAAACAGGGTTTTGAAGAGTGGAAAGATAAGAAAAAATCCTCTGTGGAATGCAAAGAAAGCAGCGAAGGGATATGTGATATTTTCTGACAATTTCTTTTTGTAGCAATCCTCGATTTTGTGAATTCTGCGGGTTAAATTTCAAAAATACTTGCTTTTTAACACTTTTTCATGAAACATTAGAGTATTGGTAATAAAATGCCGGAGAAAGAATTATGGATATGAGATGGTCACTTGATTCCCTTTACAAATCTTTTGATGAGAGATACGAAAAAGATGTCAGGTTATGCAGAGAAAAGGCGGAATCTCTGGAAAGTCTGACTGGAAAGATCTTTTCCTCTTCAAAAGATATGAATCCGGTGCAGGCCGCTGAACTCTATATTGCCGAGATGCAAAAGTTTGAAGAACTGTTTTCTGCTTTATACAATTATGCAGAACTTGTCCTGAGTGTCGAATCTGACAATGAGCAGGCTCAGAAGTACCTGGATATTCTTCAAAATACAGAGGTTCTTTTAACACCCTCTTTGATTCGTTTTATGAAGTGGGTTGGCAACATGAGTGATATTAAAAACTTGATATCTTCCAGTGAACTGTTGAAAGAACATCGGTTTTTTATTATGGAAAACCGGGAAAAAAGCAGACATCTTCTTTCCGAAAAAGAGGAGATTCTTGCTTCCCGCATGAAAAATACCGGTTCAAATGCATGGACAAAACTCTGGAACACAATTACTGCAAACCACCGTGTTGATTTTGATTTTAAAGGTGAAAATAAAAAACTGCCTCTTTCAATTGTTCGAAACATGGCTTACGATGCAGATGCGGAAAAACGAAAGGTCGCTTATGAAGCTGAATCCGAATCTTATTCTGCAATCGAAGATTCAGGAGCGGCGGCACTGAACTCCATAAAAGGCGAGGTTCTCAGCATGTCGAAAATGCGCGGGTTTTCTTCACCTCTTGAAAAAACTCTGTCTGACAGCAGAATGGATAAAGCTACACTTGATGCCATGCTTGAAGCCATGAAAGAGTATATGCCCCTTTTCAGGAGTTATTATCGCAGAAAGTCTGAATTATTGGGACATAACGGAGCGTTACCTTTTTACGACCTGTTTGCTCCGATAGGTAGTGTGGATCTCTCTTTTTCCTATGAGGAGACCCGTGATTTTATAATTGAAAAATTTAAGATGTTCAGTGAAGAGCTTTCCTCTTTTGCCGAAAAGGCTTTTGATTCCCGATGGATAGATGCACAACCCCGTGCAGGAAAAAGGGGAGGGGCTTTCTGCATGAACCTTCATTCTGTCGGGGAAAGTCGTGTGCTCGCTAATTTTGACGGCAGTTTTTCAAATGTTCGTACTTTGGCACACGAACTGGGTCATGCTTATCACGGAAGCTGTCTTCGTAATGAATCTATTTTAAACAGCCATTACCCGATGCCCCTTGCTGAAACAGCCTCTATTTTTTGCGAAACCATAATTCACAACGCGGCTGTTTCTGAAGCCGATGACAAAAACGCTTTTGTTATAACAGAAAAAAATCTGGCTATGTCAGGACAGGTTATTGTTGATATATACAGCAGATTTCGTTTTGAAACCATGCTTTTTGAAGAGAGAAAAAAAGGTTCTCTTTCTGTTAAGGAACTTAAGCAGCTAATGCTCAGAGCTCAAGATGAAGCATACGGAGACGCACTGGATAAAGATATTCGCCATCCCTACATGTGGCTTAATAAACCGCATTATTACTATGCTGATCACAATTTTTACAACTTCCCTTATGCTTTCGGGCTTCTTTTTGCAAAAGGTCTTTATGCGGTCTACAGAGAAGAGGGAGAAAGTTTTATTCCGAATTATAAAAAATTACTTGCCCAAACCGGAAAAAGCACTGTAAAAGATGTGGTTTCTCTTATGGACAGAGATGTTGCAGATGTTGCTTTCTGGAAAAACTCTCTTGAAATAACAGCAGAAGAGATACGCTCTTTTCTTGAAATGAGTAAGTGAAAAGACATGAAAGGAAATATAGTTAAATTCGTTATTTCCCTGCTACTTTGTCAGTTCACAGGTTTTCTGGGCTCTCTGTTCACAAAAACAAGTGTTCAATCATGGTATCGAACTATTGAAAAGCCCACATTCAACCCGCCGGATTATCTTTTTGCACCGGTCTGGACAATACTTTTTATTTTAATGGGAATTTCATTTTTTCTTGTCTGGAAAAACAACGACAAGCCCGAAGAAAAAACCTTTGCAGTTATGCTTTTTCTTTTTCATCTTGTTGTAAACATATCCTGGTCAGCGGTATTTTTCTGGATGCAGTCCATAACAGGCGGTTTTTTTGTTATTCTTTTTCTTCTGGCCATGATATTGCTCCTGATAATGTACTTCAGGGATTTTTCCGCAATGGCCTCGATTCTTCTTGTTCCTTATTTTCTATGGGTATCTTTTGCAGCCATACTTAATTATTCCATAATGGTTCTGAATTAATCATAAAATTTAAGTGTATTGCTAAGGTCCTGTAATTTATGTGATTCTATGTTTGTTTCGAGAAATCGGGGCCTGTAATATCTATTTAAAAGGGCCGCTTTTCTAAAAACGGTCGCTTCCCGCTACACTTTTCATTACATTTAAATCAGCTTGTTTGATGACATGGGGTTTTTTTGAAGTATTTACTTTTATTGTTTTCAATCTTTATTTTTTCCGGTTTGAATGCCGCTGTGGATGATTTCGCTTGTTACTATGTCAATGGGGAACGCAACTGTCTTGAGTTTGAAAAAAATAAAATTGCTTTAAACACTGGTCCGGAAAGGTCTGTGAACAATCTTTCTAATATTGTTTCCGGCATAAAATTTATAGAAAGCAGAGGAAAAATTGATATATATGGTATGGATGAAGTTTTTTCAGAAGCAGATTTTAAAGCACTTATTGAAAGAAATTACTCTGTCTGGCCTGTTTTTTCTTCCGCTGCAGGTGTTTTGCTTCCCACAGACGGTCGTATAGGTTTTTTTGTAAAAGACAGCTCTGATATAAAAAAGATAGTAAGCTCACATGAACTTCGACTTATAAAAAACTATGAAAACCATGAAAATATGATTACGGCCCTTGTTCCTGAAGGTTCCAATCCTTTTCGTGTAGCTGATAAAATAAAGAAGACAGGTCTTGTATCCTGGGCTCAACCAATATGGTATGAGCCGGTTAAACTTCGTTCATGGCAGCCTGATGATGAATTTTATCCTCAGCAGTGGCATCACAAAAATATAAATTCTGAACTCGCTTGGAGCATTGCCACAGGAAATGAAAAAGCCGCCATAGCAGTAATAGACAGCGGTGTGGATACAGCACATCCCGATTTGCTTCTCAGAATCGGCAGAAGTTTTGTCCCCACTGAACAGGCTGTGGAGCCCAATATGGGAATGTTTCAAAATAACTATATGATGGCACATGGAACTTGTGTTTCAGGTCTTGCTGCGGCGAAGGGAAACAACTCCATAGGCGTTGCGGGGGTTTGTCCTGAATGCTCTGTTATTCCAATAAAGTACATCGGGAATGAGATGGCACATCCTCCCCTTGACAGAAAGTTTGAAGCCATTTCCTGGGCTGTTGACAACGGTGCCTGGGTCATAAACAACAGCTGGTCTGCTGCAAGTGATACAGATAATGCCGGAAATTGCGTTGAAATACCTCCAGATAATTTTATGGAGCAGGCCATAGAGTATGCAATTACAGAAGGAAGAGACGGACTGGGAACAGTTCTTGTTTGGTCTTCGGGGAATTCAACCTGTGATACACAATTGAATAAAACACTTCACAGTGATGATATAATTGTTGTTTCAGCAACCAGAGAAGATGACAGCATAACAGATTATTCAAATTACGGCAGTCATATAGATGTAGCTGCGCCGGCAGGAAATGCAGGTGAAAAAAAGAATGGCCTTGTTACAACAGATGTTTCTCAGCCCGGAAAAGGTTTTAATCCATATTATCCCAATGCAGGCGGACCTGAATATACGGATCTGCCTGATGAGAGTTATACAAAATATTTTGACGGAACAAGTGCTTCAGCACCACTTGTTTCAGGTGCAATTGCGCTGATGCTCTCGGTTCGCCCGGGAATGTCATATGCAGAAGCCATTGCATGTACGGAAGAGGCCGCGGCACTGCCCGAAGGAAGTGATTGCCCCCACGGAAATATAGGGCAGTGCTACGGCCATGGTATTCTCAATGTTGAAAATATGCTGAAGATGGCAACTTCTGGAGATTGTGGTGGAGAAGGTTGTTCGGATGATAGCCAATGTGGTGAAAATGAGCATTGTAATTTAGACACAGGTATTTGTGAAAAATCTGAAGAAGATTCTCAGCATGATGGAGATGGAGCAGAAGAGGACACAAGTGAAGATAATAACGAAGGTCAAAATGACGATGACTCCGGAGATGCAACTGATTCCGAAAACGGTTCTTCGGAAGACAGCGAAGGTACAGAAAGTGACAGTGAAACCTCTCCGGATGATGAAGATGCTCATGATGAAAATCTTGAAAACACTGAAAACAAGGAAAATTCATCAGACACTCCCGAAGATGAAGAAGCGGGTTGCTCAACACTTTATATATAATCTGAATCATTGAAAAATCTAGAAATATTCCACAAAATTTTATAAAAATTCTGCTCGACATGCTGGTTTCTCATGATAAAAACCTTATCGGAATACACTCATATGGAAAAAATATAGAATACTTGAGTTTTTGTCTGTTTTAATTAGGATTGCGATGTGATTTGGAGATTTAAATACGGGGGAGAATATGAAAAAACTGCTTGGTTTATCCCGGGATAAAATAGACAGGGCAAGGGAGTTGTCAAAACGGATAGTTACTCCTGTTCAGGACTATATTGAAAATCATACGACCTCAACCATAGAAAGAACCACTTTAAGGCTTATGGGTGTTGACGGAGTAGGTGTTGATGATGTTCCTGTTCCTAATATAGCTGTTGATTCTCTGAAGGGTAATTTCGGAAAAGGTGTGGCGAGATATTATATTAATGCTCTTATTAAAACAGGCCTTAATGTAAATGAGTTGAATTCGAAAATCGCAAATGGTCTGGACATATCTTCTTTTAATCTTTCAGATTTTGAACACATAGAAAAGAAAGCTTTTGAACTTGTTGCGTATTTTGATAAAAAAGTCAGCGAAAATGTTGCTCTGAGAAATGAAAAACTTGAAAAATATAAAGAAAATATAAATTCCCCCCTTCTTTATGTTATTGTTGCCACAGGAAATATATATGAGGATGTTAAACAGGCAAAAGCTGCTGCAAGACAGGGTGCAGATGTTGTTGCAGTGATAAGAACAACAGCTCAAAGTCTTCTTGATTATGTTCCTTACGGTGCCACAACCGAAGGTTTTGGAGGAACTTATGCCACACAGGAAAATTTCAGAATAATGAGAGATGCTCTTGATGAGGTAGGAGAAGAGCTTCAAAAGTATATACGACTCGTGAACTATTGCAGTGGTCTTGCCATGCCTGAAATTGCCGCAATGGGAGCCTTTGAAAGACTTGATATGATGCTGAATGATTCCATGTACGGGATTCTTTTCAGAGATATAAACATGTATCGTACTTTTGTAGACCAGCACTTTTCAAGAATGATAAACTCTTTTGCTGATATTATCATAAACACCGGCGAAGACAACTATCTAACCACAAGTGATGCTTATGAAAAAGCCTACACAGTTTCAGCATCACAATTTTTGAATGAAAAATTTGCATACAATTCAGGGCTTCCCGCAAAACTCATGGGCCTTGGTCATGCCTTTGAAATGAATCCCGGCATAAAAAACGGTTTTCTTTATGAACTTGCACAAGCTCAAATGGCTCGCGAAATTTTTCCTGAAGCACCGCTTAAATACATGCCTCCAACTAAATACATGACCGGAGATATTTTTACCGGTTATGCAATGAACACACTTTTCAATTTTATAGCACAGACAACCGGTCAGGGAATTCTGCTTCTTGGAATGCTTACTGAAGCAATACATACGCCGCACATGCAGGACAGATATCTTGCAATTAAAAATGCAAAATATGTCGCTAACAACGCTTCAGATTTTCTTAACGACATTGAATTTAAAAAAGACGGTATAATGCAGTCAAGAGCCAGTCTGGTTCTTGATCAGACTCTGGATTTTCTTGAGCAGGTTGAAGAAACAGGCCTTTTCAACTCAATTGAAAAAGGTATGTTTGCCGAAATCAAAAGACCCAGAAACGGGGGAAAAGGTTTAGAAGGAGTTGTCGAAAAAGATCCCGATTATTGGAATCCATTTGAAACTTTTCTTAAAAACAGGCTCGGTATTGAAAAAGGGGGTGAAAAATGATAATAAAACCTTATGGAGATACGCTAAATGATGGTTCTGTTCAGCTTTCCTTCACTTTTCCTGTTGAAAAGTCGGCAAAAGCTGAAGAGGCTGCAAGATTGTTTGTGAAAAAACTCGGTTTTGATGAGGTGGAAATCACTCATTCAAGTAAACTTTCTGATAATTTCACCTTTTTTGTTGCCTATGGAAAAACATCTGCTTCAGTTGATTATGACGAGATTGAATTTGATGAGGTTGAAGATTCGATGGATTTTTATGAGGTGAATGATTTTATAAAAAAACATATAAAAAGAAAAGTAGTTGTAATAGGAGCATGTACAGGTTCAGATGCCCACACTGTCGGAATTGATGCCATAATGAACATGAAAGGCTATGAGCAGCATTACGGCCTTGAAAGATATCCCATGATGGAAGCTCATAATCTCGGAGCACAGGTTTCAAACGAAAAGCTTGTTGAATACGCTTACGAACTGAAAGCCGATGCCATACTTGTTTCGCAGGTTGTTACTCAGAAAAATGTTCATATTGAAAATTTGACAAATCTTATTGAACTGCTTGAAGCCGAAGGACTCCGCTCAAAAATGGTAGTTGTTGCCGGAGGTCCTAGAATAAGCAACAAACTGGCACTTGAACTCGGATTCGATGCGGGTTTCGGCCGGGGGACCTATCCGGAAAATGTTGCATCTTTCATGGTGGAAAAATTGCTTGAACGGGGTGTTTCTGATAAATAAACCGTTATTTTTTTGAAACACGAGTGTCGGAGTTATAATGATTTTGAAGTCCGGTTTTTAAATTATAATTTTATGTGTGGAGGAAATGATGAAAGATGTTTATATTGTTGACGGATTAAGGACGGCCATTGGTAGTTTCGGTGGAACTATAGCTTCAAAATCACCTGTTGATCTTGGAGTTGCAGTGGTTTCTGAGCTTTTGAAAAAAAGCGGACTTACCGGAAAAGAGGTGGATGAAGTTCTTATGGGGTGCATTCTGCAGGCGGGACACGGACAGAATGTTGCAAGACAGGTGGCGATCGGTTCAAATATTCCTGAAGAGAAAACTGCCATGACTGTAAATATGGTGTGCGGATCAGGATTGAGAACTGTTTCTCTTGCTGCACAGGCAATAAAATCCGGAGATGCTGAACTTGTTGTTGCAGGTGGAAGCGAAAGCATGTCGGGTTCTCCCTATCTTCTTGACAAGGGTCGTAACGGTTACAAAATGGGAAATGGAAAGATCACAGATTCAATGATAAACGATGGGTTATGGGATGTTTTCAATAATTATCACATGGGAGTGACTGCGGAAAATCTTGCAGAACAGTATGAAATAACCCGTGAAAATCAGGATGCTTTTGCAGCAGAGTCTCAAAACAAAGCGGAAGCTGCCATAAAAGCGGGAAAATTCAAAGATGAAATAGTTCCCGTTGAAGTTTCAAAAAGAAAAGAAACCATAGTATTTGACCAGGATGAATTTGTGAGATTCGGTGTTACGGCAGACTCTCTTGCAAAACTTCGTCCGGCATTTAAAAAGGACGGAACAGTTACAGCTGCCAATGCTTCAGGTATAAATGACGGTGCCGCGGCTCTTCTTGTGGCCGGAGAGGAAGCTGTAAGTAAATATAGTTTGAATCCTGCTGCAAAAATAGTCAGCTACGGATATCACGGAATAGATCCTTCAATTATGGGACTCGGACCTGTGGAGGCCGTAAAAACGGCACTTGATAAAGCAAAATGGAGTGTTGATGATCTTGATCTTGTGGAAGCAAATGAAGCTTTTGCAGTGCAGTCCCTTGCTGTAATAAAAGAACTGGGGTTTGATTCTGAAAAAATTAATGTCAACGGCGGAGCAATAGCTCTTGGTCATCCCATAGGTGCAAGCGGAGCCAGGATTCTGGTGACACTTATCCACGAAATGAAAAAAAGAGATGCGAAAAAGGGACTTGCCACACTTTGTATTGGCGGTGGCATGGGAATGGCAGTGTGTGTTGAACTTGTCTGATGAGATAGTCGGACGGTTCAGGTCTAATTG
Organism: bacterium; assembly: GCA_046497165.1. Lineage (GTDB taxonomy): Bacteria > UBP6 > UBA1177 > UBA1177 > JAWOGE01 > JAWOGE01. The sequence goes on from JAWOGE010000033.1 coordinate 18,615, forward strand.
TCGTTGGACATTTTTGGGTTTTCAAAAATTTTCAAATCAGCTTTCATGTACGGTGTTCTTGTGAATCTGTTGCTATTTTTCATGTGCGAAACTTGAGTTTTATTTAAAATCCTCTTTTGAAATATGCGGACAAAACAGGTTGTATTTGACAATAGCACCAATCGCTTTCAATCCATCAGAAAATCTGATTTTTTTTCCTTCTCTGTATGTCCGAGGATTGTAGGAGATGGGTATTTCAGTAAAACGCAGTTTTTTTCTCCGATAAATGGCGGCAATTTTTGCTGTTATTTCAGGTTCAATACCGAAGCGATTTTCTTTAAGTGTTATTTTTTCAATTGTTTCACGACGCATAGCTTTGTAGCAGGTTTCCATATCGGTTACTTTCATGGAGGAGAGAAAATTGGAAAGAGTAGTCAAAAATTTGTTGGCAAATCTGTTGGCCGGAGAAAAAAAAAGGTTTTTTTTACAAAGAAAACGGCTTCCGTAAACTACATCAGCATTATTTTTCAAAAAAGGTTCCATCATTGCGGGATAGTCAGCGGGGTTATATTCAAGGTCTGCGTCCTGAAATATAATAAGATCTCCTTCGGCCTGCTTGATTCCGGTTCGGATTGCCGCTCCTTTTCCGAGATTTTTATCATGGGATATAAGCCTGACTTCTCTGTTTGAAGTGTATTTCTGAACATTTTCAGCACTCAAGTCGGTGGAGCCGTCATTTACAACGATAATCTCCTTTTCTATTTTTCCGGGAAGAGGTTGGGCGAGAACGGTTTCAATTACAGTTGAAACAGAAGATTCTTCATTGTAAACGGGTATAATTACAGAAAGTTTCATTTTTTACCTGTTTGCAGTTCTGAACCAGTTTATTGTTCTGACAAGTCCCTCTTCAAGTGGAACTGCTGCTTTCCATGAAAGTGTTTTTTCTGCGAGTGCAATGTCCGGTTTTCTTCTTACCGGATCAGCCGGAGCAGGTTTTGAAAACTTTATTTCAGAAGATGAATTTGTTAAGCGAATGATTGTCTCCGCAAGATATTTTATGGAGATCTCTTCTGTGGAGCCGAGATTTACGGGGCCTGTAAAATGTTTATAATGATTTATAAAAGTTTTAAGTCCTTTCACTGTATCTTCAACAAAGCAGAATGAGCGTGTCTGAGTACCGTCTCCGTGAATACTCAACTCTTTTCCAGCGAGAGCTTTTGTAATGAAATTACTGACAACACGACCGTCGTTATCTGCCATGTTGGGACCGTAGGTGTTGAATATGCGGGCTATGGAAACATCTATGCCGAACTGTCTTTTATAATCGAAACATAATGTTTCTGCACATCTTTTCCCTTCATCATAACAACTTCTCGGTGAGCCCGTATCAACATTTCCGTTATAATTTTCAGGCTGAGGGTGTATTTCAGGATTTCCGTAAACTTCACTTGTTGAAGTAAAAATAACTCCGGCATCAAGTTTTTTTGCTGATTCAAGAACATTTATTGTTCCTGAGACATTTGTCTTTATTGTTTTAACTGGATTTTTCTGATAATGTATGGGACTGGCGGGGCATGCCAGATGATATATTAGTTCAATTTCAGAAAGTGCCGGCATTTTTTCACTTATATCACAGTGGACATATCTGAAAAGGTTGTTTTTCTGCAGAACCGAAAGATTTCCTTTTCTCGAGGTTGAAAGATTGTCAATACAGATTACTTTATATCCGGAATTCATAAGAGAGAGACAGAGGTGAAACCCGATGAGTCCGACACCGCCTGTGACAACAACTGTTTTTTTCATTTCGACCTTGCTTTATGGTTTACAGTACTGTCATAATGAGGCTACTGTATTGCTTGAAAAAAGCAATATATTCTGACCTGAATCGTCATACTCTCTCATTGAAAAATAAAAAAGTTTTCTGTTCTTAA
>JAWOGE010000035.1:0-14084 GCA_046497165.1 bacterium
GTTTCTGAATGGGAAGTTCTTTTATCCCGGCCAGTATTTCGGCAATTTTTTTACCGGCTTTTCCGTCACCATAAAGCGAAGAAGAGGGGTATCTTCCCTTTTCAAGCTGAGATCTTGCAGCTTTCATTATCTCACAATAATCATATGCGGTATCAACAACATTTTCGCTTCTTTCACGCAATTGCTGACGACTGCCGATGTTTACAGCCGGGGTACCGAAAAAGGAGGCTTCTCTCAAACCGCTTGAAGTGTTTCCTATTACACATGATGTGTTTTTAAGGAGAATGGCATAATCTTCAACGGGAAGATTTTTTACAAATTGCATATTTTTTATGTTTCTATTATGTTCGCGAAAAACACGAATCCCTTTTGCCACATCTTCACTCCCGGCATCCGGGTTTGGCCACATCATAAAAGTTTGCATTCGTAATCCCTGAAGAGCCATAAGTGTTTGAGTTATCTGAAGTCTTCCCGAACCGTATTCAGTTGTTACAGGGTGCTGAAGAACAAGTATATATGGTTTGTCAGGATTCAGAGGTTCTCCTGTTCCTCCGGCTTGTTCGAAAAAATCAGCGGGTATTTTTCCAGGAGTTTTGGAAAGCATATCAAGAGAAGGACATCCGGTATTGAAAACAAATTCAGGATTTTCCCCCATGGAAATAATTCTTTTACGGGAGATCTCCGTTGCCGGAAAATGTATGTGAGACATTTTTGTAATTGCGTGACGAACACTTTCATCTATGGAGCCTGTGAGCTCTCCACCTTGAGTATGAGCAAGAGGGATATTCATATATGTTGCGGCAATGGCTGTGGAAATAGTCTCAAATCTGTCCGCATGAGTAAGAACGATATCAGGCTTCAGAATATTAAAAATAGTTGGAAGTTCCATGAGACCTATACCTGTTGACTTTGCCATTGTCAAAGGAGTTGCTCCTTCCATTATAAAATTCACTTCGGCATCTATTTTAAACCCGTCATCCTGCATTATTTTTCTGACATTTCCGAACCTTGAAAGAAGTGCTGAAGCTCCTGCAACCAACTGAAGATTAAGCCGGGGGTGCTCTTTTATGGCTTTTAGAACTGATTTTAATCGTCCGTAGTTGGCCCGGCTGGCAATAACCACACATATATTTTTAACTTCGGGAAATGTAACGATCCCTTTCATTTGTTATCTCCCCATCTTCCGACATATTTTTCACGAACAGCCAGTTCATTGTCTGATAATGAAAAATCAATTTTACTTTCAGCTTTTTTTATGAAATCTCTGAATTCACAAAGCTCTTTAAGTTGATTAGGAAGAATGGATACCTTATGGTCTTTGCCGGGTGCATTCCTATCAAGTGAAAAATGTTTTTCAATAAATGAAGCACCCTTTGAAAGAGCCGCAACCCCGCTTTTTATCTCGGTTGTATGGTCGCTGAGTCCTACATAGGGTGTGAAGTTTCTCAACCAGTCCATTTTTTTAAGGTTCAGTTTTTCAACGGGTGTGGGATAAAGAGAAACGCAATGCAGCAAAGCAAATTTACCTTTTTTTAGTATTTCTGAAGCTTTTTCAATCTCCTCTTTGTATGTCATACCTGTGGAAACTATTGGAAATTCAAAAGCGTCACGAATCTCTTTCAACATCGTGTAAGATGCACAATCGGTACTGGCTATTTTTATGTGTTTTAAGCCCAGACTCGCCAGAAAATCAATTCGTTTTCTATCAAAGCAAGTTGTCAGAAATTCTATACCCTCTTTTTTACAAACATCCATAAAATAAAGATGATTTTCATCACTCAGCTCTGTCTGACGATACCACTCGTGATCTGCTTCACTCCAATCGCCCTGTAAATTTTCAGCTTTATAGGACTGGAATTTCACCATGTCAGCTCCGGCTTCAGCAGCAGCTTTTATCATCTTTACTGCAAGTGTTCTGTCTCCGCAATGGTTGGAAGAAATTTCCGCTATTATTTTCATACAAAATCTCCTTCTCTTTAAAAAGGGAGAGGCAGCCCTGCCCAATTTGGAGGAAATTGAGCATTGCTGCCAGGTCACTGTTACGCATCCTTAACAATCCATCGTAACAATTTCGACCGGAACTTTTTATGCAAAAGATGTGCCGTAATAAAAGATATCTTTTCAGAACGAGTTCAAATATGTTTGATCATTCCCTGCATTTCAAAAGGATTGCAAATTGTTATGAAGAAAAACAACTTGATTTTTGGCTGAATCTTAGCTATGGCAGAGTAGGTTCGTCAGGAACAGAAAAATATTCAAGTGAAGAGCTGTTGAATTTTAACTTTGAAACCACTGTATTCTGACTATTGCTCATTGCGGAAAAATCAACAATTGTGACAGGACCTTCCAAAGTTCCTGTAATGTAAGGTTCTCCATCCATGGGAGTTGTTTCCCAAATTGCTGAATTATGGCCGGAACCGCTTACAGAAATTTCACAGGGCAGTTCACATTCAGCAAGATCTTCGAGAAGAAAAGCTATTACAATTTTTTCATCATATTCAGGTATGGCAATTGTTCCTGTGTATTCAACGATTACTTCCTCAGGATCATCTGAAGAAACTTCAGGTGGAAGCGGAACGGGAAACTCGGACTCCTGTGCCGCTTTCGTTCGAATGACAGCCTGCCCTGTTGGTGAAGATGAAGATTCAGCAGAAAAATAATATTCCAACTCGGAAAAAACTCCGCATTCACCTTCATGACGAATATTCATTTTGTCTCTGTGAGCTTCACAATCATTGGCATATGTATTATCGTTGCATCCACATACAGGTGCATATATATCATTACAAAACTCAGGTATTTCGGTACAGGTTCCGGGAACTTCAGTGTCACAGACCCCCAGATCTTTTTTGCAAAAACAATCCTTTTCGCAATCTTTGTTTTTTGTACATTCGTCTCCGGTATCTCCGGTATCTCCGGTATCTCCGGTATTTCCGGTATTTCCGGTATTCCCGGTATTTCCGGTATTTCCGGTATTCCCGGTATTTCCGGTATCTCCGGTATCTCCGGTATCTCCGGTATCTCCGGTATCTCCGGTATTCCCGGTATTCCCGGTATTCCCGGTGTCTCCGGTATCTCCGGTATGTCCGGTATTTCCTCCGTCACCCGGAAGTGATTTAACATCATCACCGCAAGAGAAAATAAGCAAAGGCACAATGATCATACATACAATAAAAATTTTTTTCACAACAGACCTCCTTTTAAGTCAGCGTAAGTTCATTATGTATAGTATATCTTAATTAAGTTTTTTATTAAATTTTATAAAAAAAGTTTTTTTAAACTTGACCCGAATCGGCCGATTAGGTTTCATTCACACGAAAGTTCACCGCAGACATAAACAGGATCTCCGACATTGCCTGTTCTGTATTTACATTGGGTCCCTTCAGGAGATATTTCCCAGCACAGTTCACAGGAAAATTTTTTACCGTTAAGATATGCATCATCTCCTACACATTCCAATGTTCCCCAGCTGGTGTAATCTTCGCTGAAAAGGTTATCTTCCAGTTTACAGCGAGAGTTCTCATACCATTCTCCGTTTTCACAGATAATCTCCACCTTTTTTTCCGGAGTTGTTTCATAATATTTTTCAGTCCCGCATACCGTTTCCGAGACATCTCCGTCAACACAATCGTCGGGATCAACGCAAAGATTACCTCTTTCGGTCAAAGAAAAAACATGGCGGTAAAGATCTCTCTCTTCTGGTTCAGGAGAGGGCCGGGGCGAGGTGGCGGAATTGAAATTTTAATTTGCTAAAGATTTTTGTATTTCAAGAACTTTTTTGAGTGGTAGGTCGGTGATTTGTGATTTTTGTGAATAATGTGAGTTGCTTTTTGCAAATAAAATTTCAGTGACTATAATCCTTGCTGTGTTGATAATAGCCGGAGGATGAGAATGAAGTTTTGTTTATTGTTTTTTTCGATAATAATTTTTCTGGGATGTAGCTCTCAAGACGGAAAAAATGTTGATGAAACGGAAGAATTTGAAATAGAAGATTCCGAAACAGGAGATTTTGAAACAGGGGATGACGAACTTGTTGATGAGGAGATGCATCCTGAGATAACAGAAAGTGTTCTTCTTGAAACAAATAAAGGGGATATTAAGCTTGGTTTGTATGGAGTTGAAGTGCCAGATACTGTTGATAATTTTATCCAATATGTAAAAGCAGGTTTTTATGATGGTCTGATATTTCACAGAGTAATTTCCGGTTTTGTCATACAGGGTGGTGGATTTAACGAACAACTTGAACCCGCTGAAACTCGTGCCCCGATTTCATTTGAAGGAACTCCGAAAGTCAAACATGTGAAATATGCACTTTCAATGGCAAGAAGTAACAGTATTAACAGTGCTTCTTCTCAGTTTTTCATAACACTTGATGTTTTTCCTCATCTTGATTTTACAAATGAAGATGATTTTTATGATGAAAATAAATTTCCCTGTACCGCCTTTGGAATAGTCCTTGAAGGTTTTGAAGTTGTCGATGCCATTGCAGAAGTGGAAACTGATGAGGGGGATGTTCCTGTCGATGCGATTATTATAAAAAAAGCTCAAGTGGCTGAAATGAATTCTGTATATTCTAAAAGGTGATTTGAATCTGAATCGTTCGATAAGGTTAATCGGCGATTTTCAGGTTGAATAAAAATACTCAGCTTATTTTCAAAAGTCGGTTAAGGGGAAATCCCGAGTCAAGAGATATTACATTTTCAACAAAGTTAAAAAATATACTGCATTTTTCCCCGGAAGGTACGGATTTGATAATATCTCCTTTTTTGTTAGCAGATTCAAGTGAAAATAACTCTGCTGCAAGGGAGCGTGAAACTGCAAGAGGACGAAGTCCACGGGAAAGAAATTGAAAAAATCTGTGAGTAGACCATGTGATGATTGTTGTGTCTGGAGAAAGGCTTTCTATGTTTTTACAAAATTCAGAACGGTTTTTGAAAATTTCCTTCCATAAAATCATGTCCTCTTCCGAAGCCTTTTCGCAGATCAGTTGAATGGGAGGGTGTTGTTCTGTTTTTTCTGAAAGAAAAGAGATTACTCTTCCTCCGATATTCTTTTTGTTGCGCATATATCCCAGATATTTTCCCGGAATATCCTGCGGCGGAATGTCCACAGCAATGTGTGATGAAATATTAAGCTTTGAATATACCGACATATCCGGTAAAAAAGAGCTTTCACGGTTTTTTTTGATATGCCTGATAAGTTTTTTTTGTTTTTTCATATCTCGGAAAGGGGAACCTAAATCCGATGACACGGGGGAGATTAAAACAGAATCAGGTCTGAAAAAATGGGGGGTTACAGTAAAGAAAGGTATTCTGTTAAGAAACAAAGCGTTTCTTATCATATAGCTTTCTACTGAAGATTCCCAAATGAAAAAAACCGCAGCAGAGTCACTGAGCGATGATACGAAATTATAAAAAAAAGGGTATTTTTCTTTAACTTCTTCAGCGAGATTGTGCTTTGATTCACGCCTGTAACGGCTAATGAGAGAGGTGCCCGGAGATTTACAGAAAGTTTGGGCTGAGAAATTTTCATTGTCATAAACAATTTTTCTGCAGGTAGTTTTCAATCCATGAACCGACCGTAGAATGTCAGCTGTTTTTGAAGCGGTTTCCCGGGATTTTGTTGTCAGTATTACAAAACCATTTTTTTTCATTTTTCGCAAGCCCTGTAAAGAAAAAGATCCTGATGAACAAGATAACACAAAAGTGTACAAATACAATTATTTCCTTTGTGAATATAAGTTGCGGAATTTGCCTTAACGGGAATATTACTTATACTTCTGTTGTGGTTTTTATACAGAGAGAGTTTTGTGATAGCGGATTCGGTTTTTACATTGAACAGTTACTTAAAAAAACATTTCGGATGTCGTGTGGCACGCATATCTTTCGATACCGGTTGCAATTGTCCCTGGAATAGGTGTGTTTTCTGTAGAGAAGACGCTTTTATTCCTCGTCATATTGTTGATATGAGCAAGGAAAATTGGGAGAAAAAATTCCTGATGGTAAAAAAAATCCTTCGGAAACGCTATAAAACAGATAAGTTCATGGCATATTTTCAGAGCGGAACTTCAACTTTCGGAGATTCTGAAATACTTGGAAAATATTACAGGGAAGCAGCCTCTCTTCCTGGAATTGAAGGGCTTGTAATTTCAACCAGACCTGATTTTCTGGATGCTGAAAAAATCGATACAATTCTGGAATCATCTGAAAAATGTAATGAAATATGGCTGGAATCAGGTCTTCAGACTGTTCATGACAGTTCATTGCAATTGCTTAACAGAGGACATGACAGTGAGTCATATTTCTCAGCTCTTGAAAATATATCCCGTCTCGCCGGAGATAGAATAAAAGTTGCACCTCATCTCATACTGGGAATTCCCGGGGAGAACGAAGATGATTATATGGAAACGGTCAAAAAATCTCTGGCACCGGATATAGTAAAAGGTGTAAAATTTCATCATATGCAGGTTCACAGAGGAACAGTGCTTGCCCGAATGTACGAAAAACAGCCTTTCCGTCTTTTTGATGAGGAGGAGTATGTAGATCTTTTTTCAAAAATAATACGATATGTTCCCGGAGATAAAGTTGTGCTTAGAATGTTTGCCTCAGCTCCTTCAGAACTGCTTGTTGGACCCCGATGGGAAACATCTGTATCCGGAATGATTCATAAAATAGAAAAAAAACTTAAAACTGCTATAATAAAACAGGGGGATTTAATTGATGAATTTAAGTGGAAAACAGAAAAGACATCTTCGTAAGCTTGCACACAGCCTTAAACCGGTTGTTTTTGTAGGTCAGAAAGGACTGAGCGATTCGGTCTGTGAAAATATTGACGAATCTCTGACAGCACATGAACTTATAAAAGTGAAGTTCGTGGATTGTAAAGATGAAAAAAAAAGAATAGGGGAGGAGATAGAAAAGAAAACGGGAGCCAATGTTGTTGGAAGCATAGGGCATATATTGATTATGTTTCGTCAGAATAAAAAAGCTGAGGATAGAAAAATAGAGTTTCCTGAATAAGGGAGGAGTTTAAATGCTTGTATCTGTATTTATTCCTTTTGCCGACGAAAGAGACAATCTTCAGGAAGTTGTATCGAGAGTGAGAAAGGGTGCGGAAACAGCGGGAACGGATTTTGAAATTGTTTTTGTGGATGATGGTTCAAAGGATGACGGTGGAGAGGTTGTTCGTGAAATTGCGGAAAAAGACAGACGGATAAAACTGTTTTCACATCGTAGAAATCTTGGTCTTACGGAAGCTATGAAAACAGGATTGTTCAGGTGTAAAGGAGATTATATCCTTTTTTTTCCGGCGGATCTTGAATCTCATCCGGATGAGGATATTCCTGTTCTTCTTGAAGAGTTGAAAAAGGGTAACGATGTTGTATGCGGAAAAAGAGAGGGAAGAAGAGAATTTAAAGTTTTTCTGTCTAAAATATATAACGATATATCCAACTTTCTTTTCAGAATGAATCTTCATGATATGAACTGGATAAAGGGGTTTAAACGGGAGTGCCTCGACGACCTGGAACTTCGCAGCGACTGGCACAGGTTCATAGCTCAGATTCTCAAGGAAAAAGGGTATTCGGTAAGTGAAGTTCCTGTCCACTGGTATAAACGAAAAATGGGTCGAACACATTTCGGTCTGAAACGCATTCCCATATCTTTTTTCGATGCCATATCTGTAAAACTGATACTGACATTCACCAGAGCACCCATGAGAATATTCGGAGCTTTAGGGCTTCTCCAATGTATCACAGGAATTTTAATTACGGTATGGATGCTTTACTCATCTTTTATTCTCGGAACGGGTGAATTCAGGCTGAGACCTTTATTGTACATGTCCGGAGCTCTTTTCCTTTCCGGACTCATTTTTTTCTTCATGGGGTTCCTTGCGGAACTCATAGTAAGTATCAAAGAGGATATAAGCAAAATGGAGGATAAAGAATGAGGGCTTTTATCACAGCAAGAAGGACGGAGATAATTTCAATTCTTGTTTTTCTTATAACTTTGTCGCCGTTTTTATTTTCAAGGCGTTTTATTTTGGAAAACCCTAAGCCTGATGTGGAAACCATAGCAAGATATCCCAAACCTGAATATGCAAAAATACTTTCTCTGGGTTACGATGCACTGCTTGCTGATTTTCTTTTTGCCAAAGCACAGTACTATTTCGGAAGACACTATGTTACCGACAAAACATATCATCTTCTCGCTGATATGATAAAAGTGATTACAGCTCTCAACCCATCACTTGACTATCCTATTAAATTTGCTGATTCCGCCATAACTTCAATGGGTGATGAAGAGTCTGTAAAATTGGCAAATGAACTTCTGAAAACAGGAGAAGAGCTTTTTCCCGATGATTATTACTTTGTTTTTCAACAGGGGTTCAACTACTATTTTTATCTTAAAGATTATAAAAAAGCTTATCCCTATATGTATAAAGCCGCAAACATGGAATCGGCTCCTGAACATCTCTATTGGCTTGTTTCTAAAATAATGACTAAAGGCGGAGGCTATCGTCTGGGGTATGAATATACGAAGATGAAATACGAACAGGCTGTGGACAAGCACATGAAAGATTTTTTGTACAATAGACTTCAATCTTTCAAAAATCTTTACGAGCTAACCAGAACAGCTCAGAGATATACGGAAGAAAAAGGGCATCCTCCGGACAGAGAACTGCACAAACTGGTTTCGGAAGGTTATATCAGCGAACTTCCGGAAGACCCTTATGAAGGTTCATATTATTACGACAAAAAAGACGGCAAGGTTAAAACCACATCAGAAATGTACGAAAAAAATCGTAAGAAAAAATAATCAGATATATTTGTCGTGCAGCAGTGAAACTGTTTGCTTCATATGTTCACATCGGACAAGGAGACTTATTCTGAAAGATGATGTATGAAAGCTTCCCACTGATATATCATTTTTACTGAGCAGCTCCACAGCATCTATGATATAATCCATATGTGCTGTTATTCCTGTACCGATAAGGGAAACGGCACTGTAACCTTCATGAATATCGACACTGCCTTTAAATATATTGTCCATCTCTTTTAGAAAAAACTGCAGATCATAGTGTTCTTTTTCAGAAATTATAAAACTTCCCACCATTTGACTGCCCTGTCCCCGATGAAAAGTTGTCTGTTTTACTTTTATACGGTTATTTTCGCAAAATTTCAGAACTTTTTTTACTGTCTGAAGTTTTATGCTGTTACCGTCCCAGACATGAACAAGCACAATGTTTTTTTCTGAGGCGATACCCCTTATGCCGGGAGGATACCTGTCTTTGAGATTTTTTATAACTGTTCCGTATTTTTCTGGAGAGGTGGTATTTTTGCAAAATATTTCCGTACCGTTTTTTTTAGCAAATTCAACGGCTGCAGGATGGAGTACGCAGGCACCGGCTTCCGATAATTCCTGCATCTCTTCATAATTCATTTCGCCTATTAGTGAAGCTGAGGATATAATTCGGGGATCTGCATCAAAAACTCCGTCTACATCCGAGTATATTTCACATTTTTTTGCACCTATGGACTGAGCCAGAGCAACTGCAGTCACATCGCTTCCTCCGCGACCGAGTGTTGTAACCTCTTTTTTGAAACTGACCCCCTGAAAACCGCTTACAACAACGATATTGTCTTCTTGAAGGCAATGTTTTATTCTTGCCGGCCTGACATCTATTATACGAGCATTGTTATGATTGTCATCGGTTATAATCCCTGCCTGAGAACCTGTTAATGAGATAGCTTTTTTCCCAAAGTCTCTCAGTACCATGGACATTATGGCGGCCGACATTCTTTCTCCGGAAGAGATATACATATCCATTTCTCTGGGATTTCTTACATCGGAAAACTCTCTGAGTTCTTTTATTAGTCGATCTGTTGTTGTGCCTGCGGCTGATACTACCACTACAACATGAAAACCTTCGTCTTTTCTGCGACATACAATTTCAGCAACTTTTCGAAACATGTCTGCTGAATCAAGAGAACTTCCGCCGAATTTACAGACAATCGCCGGCTTGCTCATCGTACAACAACCTCTGATTCAAAGATAAGATAATCTTTCTCATCAAAAAGAAGAAAATCATATTCTCCGGCAGAAATGTTTTTTATAATCACAGCCACATCGTAGTAACAAAGAGTTTCTTCAGAACTCATATCTATGCGTTCACGGACACTGATGTGCTTTTCGTCACCTTCAAGATACAAGAGAGAAGTTTCTCCACCGATGTTTTTCTGCCAGGAAATATAACCTTTGTTGTCTTCTATTCCCACAACAGAATTTCTGGGAAGGAGAATGTTTTTATGTAAAAGAGTGATCTCTTTTTCCCGTACCGACAAAGAGAACTCCTCTTTTTTCCATTCATCGGGAGTTTTGCATTCGCTTTGAGTTATACCGCCTCTTTCCACATATGGTGTTTTGTATTGTTCCTGTCCGCCACAGGAAACAAAAATCATAAGTAGAACATAGCAGGCAAAAAAATATTTTTTATTCAAAACAGAACCTCCATAATGTCAAAGCGAACAGATTGTACCACAAAATTTTCTGAAATAAAGAAATCAAAAAAAAGCCCCTCTGAAGAGGGGCTTTCATTTTTAGAAAATTATGTTTTAAACGGGATATCAGTAAGTGGTTTCGTAACATTCGCCAAGTTCGTTCATGCCTTCCTGATGAGGAACTTCTATGAATTCGTAGTAAACATCAGGACGCCATACCGGAAGGAGATACTGACTGGTTGCAGTGAAAGGATAACTGCATGTTTTAAGAAGAGCTCCGTCTATTTCGGCATCAAGAACTTTGCCGTCTCCGGGCCAATCCTCTTTCTGGCTGTTTGTCATGGACTCATCCCACTCAACAATTGCAACAGGTTTCCACTCTTCAAACTTTATCTTGAACTCTTTTGTGGCAAGTGTTCCTGTGTCGGATATGGTGTCAAGACCATTGTCACGGGGAACTTCGTATCCGTCAATGATAATGTTGAGTCGTGCTTCTATCTCATGATATTTTCCGGAAGGGTCGTTACAGTCGTTGATAGAACCATCTTCAGCGGGCTGGCAGTTACCGTAATTCACCATAATGAGATATCTGTCGCTGGCGACCGTGGAATCAGGGTTCCCGTCACCCGTGGAATCAACATTTGTATCGGGAACTGTATCCTGAGGATCGTCATCAATCATCGGTCCGAGACCTATTGTTTCAGGATTGGTGAAATTGCCACCGCCCCATCTGTTATCAATATCAAGAGATGCACCCCAATCAATAGTTTGCGGAAAATCCGGACGCGGATACGCCAGTTCACTTCCTATATCCTCATGAGAGCAATCATCGTGTCGCATGTACTGCTCATCTGTGGGATATGTATCATCTTTTCTGTGCTGTGTTCCCATCTGCCCCGTAGGATCTTCAAAACCCATAGCAGGAGCTTCCAGGCTTGTCTCTTTTATCATTCGAACATCAAGATCTATGAGAGGGCATTTTTTATTGTCGGCCTCAACAAGAGTATCACAACCATCACCCCATGTAAGCCTTGCTATGACTCGTGCCTGTGGTATTACATTGAGAATCAGATCCTGTGAAACTTCAAAACTCTCAAGGTCTGTGGTGCGGTCAACGGTAACAGCCTTGAGATTTATTTTGTAGAAAGAAACTTGGTTAGGATAGCAATAGTTTCCTCTGCAATGCATCCAATCGGACCATTTTTTGTTATATTTGAATTCATTGTCAGGGTTGATTCCATCAATAATGCTGTCGCAGGACTTGCATTGGCTTTCATCGTAAGAGCTGTTTTCGTCAGAAAGCCGTACCGGTGTAATCATGTAAGGTTTCAGAGAAGCTTTTGTGCCTGTACCTGGACTGTCGTTGGTACACCACTGGGCTACATTGCAGTTTTTACTGTCTCCCATTTTTAAGCTTGTTTCATCATTCAGAGGAGTCGGTGTGTCAATAAGTTCCCATCGGTATTTTATGTAATATCTTCTCGAAGGATCGGATGCATCCGCCTCGGCGTTTATATCGGGAACCACACATTCTGTGCAGCTTCCGTCTGCTTCATATCCGCCTATACAGACACAGCTCTGATCCAAATTTACCTCAGCTTTATCCCTTGCATTTCTTATTGCATTGGGTTTGCTGAAGGGATTTACAAACTGAATGTTTATGACAGGTTTCGGCGGACGGGGAGGCTGGCGTACAACACCTATGCGGAAAGATGTTCCCTCGGGGCAGGTTCTGGAGGAGTCCTTGAGAGGATCGTTTGAACATATTTCAATGGCATAAGTGCCTGAATCTCTGAGTTCTGTATTCTTCATGAGTTCGTTTATGGCAGATTTTTTGTAACGAAGCTTTATTTTTATGTGACTGTTTTTACCCCTGTATCCGTCAACGCATTTCAATCCTGAGCCTTGTTCAGTATCAAAAGGACACAGATCCGCCATGTAATAATCACCGCTTTTCTCATTGAGTCCGGTAAACTGATTTCCAAATTCAGACCAGATGTAATTTTCATCTTCTATTTTAACCATTCCGTTGTCATTGGTCTCACTTATCTGAATTTCAAATATTTCTTTATAGTCTTCACCGAGAATGTTTCCGAGAGGATCGAGAAGCTGGATTCTGTACATTTCAAGTAAACCGGTTTCTCCTCTGTTGGTTATGGTGAATTCCTGGCATATATCTTCTCCGCAGTTGTATTGGCTACTTGTTTCGGCATCGGAAGATCGCAGAGAAAAAGATATTGGAGGTGGATCTTCTTCACCAGAATTTCCAGTATCTCCTGTATCTCCAGTGTTCCCGGTATTTCCAGTGTCACCGGTATCTCCAGTGTTTCCGGTATCTCCAGTGTCACCGGTATCTCCAGTGTCACCGGTATCTCCAGTGTTCCCTGTATCTCCAGTGTTTCCTGTATCTCCAGTGTTTCCTGTATCTCCAGTATTCCCGGTATCTCCTGTGTCTATATCCTCTTCTGACCATGGGTCATAGCCGTAAACAGCTTCAGGTGGCGAAGAAGATATTTTGGGAGTCCCCTCTACATTATAAGTGTTACAGGATGAGACTGCCCAGAGCATAGCAATTAAAATTAAAAGCAGAAAGAGCGATTTGTTTTTTAAAATCATACATTCCTCCGATTTCACAGTAATGAATACACCACATTCACGAGATTATAAAATTTGCTGGTAAAATGTCAAATAAAAAATAAAAATCTTGAAAGCTTTTTGTTTTTTAAAAAAAAATAAGAAATCTTGAAATATTTTCAGAAACTAATTAGTATGAACTCATCAGGGGGATTTTGATATAATGGCTCATCCTAAAGAGGAATGGATAAAATGTGTTCTGCCGCTGGAAAAAAATGTTTTTCCGGGTTCAAAGATTCATTTTTCTGAATGTGTCTTCTGCTCTGTTGAATATTGTGACAGAAAAGGAGTTGTTTTTTCCTGGTTTTTTCCGCGACTGTTAACTCTTGATGATACGAGTCTTAACCGTAAGCTGGTGAAAATGAACTTTGAAAACAGCAAGAAAAAACGCGGGCGGATGAGACGCTTCTGTCCGGTGAGGCGTGCCGGCAGCCGAAGTTGCAGCGGACTTAAAACTTTCTGCCGTTACAATATGATTTGCGGACGCTACACGGGAAAAGAGCGACATGGAAACTTATTTATAAGATCAATTCGATGGAGAGAAGTAATGATGTATGTCGTAAAGTTTGAAGACGGGACAGTTAAAACAATGAAAAAAAGTGAATTCAACGATGTGGATATTGACAGCGTTGATAAAGTTTTTACCGGGAATTATGAGATAAAAGTTGTTTCCGAACTGGTTCCCAAAGGTGAGGAACAGGAACATTTCAGTGAGATTCTCAAAACTTTCAGAGAAAAATACAAAGGTTGCGTTGTAAATGGTGACGGCATTGTAACATTTGGAGAATGGTTTCGTGAAGCTGAAATAGGGGAGTCAGCGGTAATACCCGGGAAGATTCTTGTTCCTCAGAAAAAATATAAAGTTGTTAGAATAAAAGCACCGTTGGAGCTCAGAAAAATGGGGCTTGAGGAGAATGAATCCCTTTTCATGGAGGAGGCAGAAAAAGAGAAG
>JAWOGE010000087.1:0-8389 GCA_046497165.1 bacterium
GTTGTCCTTTTGATTCACAGTCGTCCCATGTGTACCACGTGCCGTCATTGCATTTTTCGGCTACGTTTTCATTGTACTGTCATTCTTGGTCACAGGTGTTTGCAGTTTTTCCAGTTTCTCTTGTGTCTCCACCATCCTCTCCACAAGCAACTGCAAACAATGTAAAAACCATCAAAAATGTAATTAAAAATCTCTTCATAACAAAAATCTCCCGAAGTTATAGTTTCTTACTGCGTAAATATAGCAAAAACAAACTTTTATGTCAAAATCCTCCTCGAAAAACACAGTTGTGGATTTTATCCCGCTTTGAAGGAACTTCGGATTCGGGATTGCAAGGGAGGCTCTCTGGAAAGGTGACTCTCATGTATGATGTTATTTAAATCTATCACTGTTTTGCATGTACAAAACTTGTGTTATAAAGAAAATTTGTTATGATACAAACACCCATTGTGAAATATACTTGTTATGGTTCTGCAATCAGTTTAATCTGTTGCAGTTTTGGGATGACAAATTTATCAGCATGTTCTGATGTTGTTATGAAAGGAGTTCCGTATGGAGAATTCAATAAATTTTTCACCGTCTTATGCAACACTTTTCAGTAAAATTTCACCGGGAGATACACTGACAGCTCAGTCGGGAGCAATGATATCCATGAGTCCGGAAGTGAAAATGAAAACTTTTATTCCGGGTGGTTTTTTTAAAGGTTTTATGCGAAAAACTTTTGCGAAAGAATCTCTTTTTATGAATGATTTTTATGTGGAGTCCGGAAAGGGAGAGGTTGTTATCGCTCCGGGATATCCGGGAAATATAGTTGAATATGAGCTTAAAACCGATTCTCAGGAAATCTTTTTGCAACCTTCATCTTTTCTGGCAAAATCAGGAGACATTTCAATGGATACTCGTTTTATGGGTTTTAAATCTTTTTTCAGCGGAGAGGGTGCCTTTTTTCTCAAACCATCCGGTAAGGGAAAACTTTTTTTCAATTCATACGGAGATATTCAAAAGGTTGATGTTGAAAATGAATATATTGTAGACACCGGACATCTTGTGGCTTTTGAGTCTTCTCTGGATTTTCATATAAAAGGGTTCGGAGGGATTAAGTCAACACTTTTTTCAGGTGAAGGAATTGTAATGAAGTTCAGTGGAAAAGGAGCACTTTTTCTGCAGAGCAGAACCATGAAAAACCTTGCCGGCTGGTTAAGACCTTTTCTTTCTAAATAATTAAAAAAGGGGGCGATATGAATTTTTCCATAAACAACTCACCTTCTTATGCAAGTGTGACATTTTCTCTTGATGACGGGGAGAGTATTGTGACTGAAAAGGGTGCAATGATATCCATGAGTGAATCAATTTCCATTTCAACAAGTTCAAAAAGTGGAGGTTCGGGCGGTGTTCTTTCCGGAGTCAAACGAATGTTCGCCGGGGAATCTTTTTTTCTCAACGAGTTTAGATCAAAAGGAAAAGGGGAAGTTCGCACAGCTCCTGCACTGGTGGGAGATATAACCCATATGAGTCTCGACGGTTCACAGGATTTCGCTGTTCAGGCCAGTTCATACCTCGCTTCAACTCCGGGAATTCGAATAGATACAAAATGGGGCGGATTTAAAACTTTTTTCGGCGGCGAAGGACTTTTCATGTTGAAAATCAGCGGGATCGGCGATCTTTTTGTGAACTCTTTCGGAGCTATTTACACAATGGATATTGACGGGAAGTATACCGTTGATACAGGACATATCGTAGCTTTTCCCAAAAGTCTTGATTTTAAAGTTAAAAAAGTCGGATCCTGGAAATCAACACTTCTGAGTGGTGAGGGACTTGTCTGCGAATTCAGCGGAAAAGGAAAAATTTACATGCAGACACACAATCCGCCGGAATTTGGTAAAACTCTTGGTAAAATACTTCCACCGAGAAAAAAATAGGGAGGATGACAATGGATTTCAATATTACAGGTAAACCGGAATACAGTATGCTTTCCGTGGAATTGAATCCGGGAGACGAAATTATAGCTGAAAGTGGAGCCATGGTAAGCTGTGACACATCTGTAAATGTAAAAACCTCCAGCAGGGGAGGAGTTTTATCGGGAATAAAAAGAGCTGCTCTCGGAGGAGAATCTTTTTTTGTCAACAGATACACAACTGAGGAAAAATCAGCAGAAATAAAATTTGCTCCACCTGCACCGGGAGACATTTCATACACCAAACTTGATAATCAGGATTTTTATATTCAATCCGCTTCATTTCTTGCCGCAGAATCCGGAATTGAACTAAACACCAGTTTTCAGGGATTAAAAGGATTTTTCAGCGGAGAAGGTCTGTTCATGCTGAAAGCTTCAGGAAACGGTCATGTTTTTTTTGATTCCTATGGAGCCATTGAAAAAATTTCCCTTGATGAAACTGTAGGAAAATACATTGTGGATACCGGCCACATAGTAGCTTTTGAACCATCTCTCAAATACAGAATAAAAACCGTAGGCGGATTGAAAGCTACATTTTTTTCAGGTGAAGGTCTTGTCTGTGAATTTTCAGGAAGCGGAGATTTATACATACAGACCAGAACCCCGGAGACTCTGGCAAGCTGGGTTCATCCCTTCAGAAAAGTAAAATCGGAAAATAAAAATAGCTGAATGGTTTTCGTGACAGAAGCATAATCTGCATGACAATATATGCCGCCTTAAATTGACTTTTTAAAATAAAAAGCTAAACTACGGTGAAAATCAGTGCTTTTAATTATACAAAAGGAGGTGTTTGTGGTCAGAATTTTGTTTACTTTAACATTGTTGAGTTTTGTTATTTCGTGTGCTTCGGGACAGGTAAAAGAACGGGAGGTTCCGGAAAAAACATTTACCGAAAAAGAACTTGCGCTTTATGACGGAAAAGCTTATGTGGCTATTGACGGTGTCGTATATGATGTTACGGATATTGATGCCTGGAAGGGTGGGAAACATAAGTTAGGTATTGTTGCGGGCAAAGATGTGTCCGATAAAATAGACCGCTCCCCTCACGGCCGGAAAGTTCTGAACAAACTTCCTGTTGTTGGTCGTTACATAGAAAGGGAAGAAACAGACAGTGAAGCAGTTTACACCACAATCGGGAATCAAGAGAAAACATCTGTTGAAAACCCTGAAGCTGAGCCTGAAACTGAAGAAAAAACTGAAGACGATTCGGAAGAAAAAAAGACTGAAATTTCAGAGGAAGATGTCTCAGATGAAGTTAAAAATGAAGAACAACCGGCTAATTCCGAACAGTCTGAGGAAGAAAATGAAGTCGAAGAGGAAACTCCGGAATCCTCCTGATTATAATCTGTCAGAATTGAACATCGGAGCGCTCTAACAGAAGTTCCAGCTCTTTTCTGCTTTCAACACTTATTGTCCCGAAATCATCCACAAGAAGACCTGAAGGTGTGTACTCACTGATACCTGTATACACAAGCGAGGCGTTGAAAAGTATGTAGGTGGTCTGAAGAACTTCATCGGGCTTATGGATATTTTTCCAGCTCAGTTCCGCAGTTCCCATGATTGCAAGTACATCTCCACTTTCGACAGAACATTCCGAATCAGCGGAATAGTTCCGGCTTTTCTGTTCACTTTCTATTATTTCAATTTTTTTTGCAGTTATTTTTACAGTTGTATAAAGCTGTCTTCCGAATGTTTCTGTATTGTGCTGTATTTTCAACGCCTGCTTTTTCTTTGTTTCCTTTTGAGTCATGTTGACCTTTCTGAAAAGCGGGGTCATCATATTCATGGCATCAACCATATCTTTCTCTTTTGACGGGCTTGTTCCGCTGTAACTGTTTATAAACCGGCTGAGAAAAGATTTTATACGCACATCAGGAAGACATTTTTCAGCCTCCGTGTTTTTAAAAATCACCGGCGTTCCCTCCTGGTTGTAATATATGACCGGCGGGGGTCTGAGTCGTTCAGCAACAAGAGCACGGTAGAAAATCCAGCTTATAAATATGGAA
The DNA here is from genome assembly GCA_046497165.1 of bacterium. Taxonomy (GTDB): domain Bacteria; phylum UBP6; class UBA1177; order UBA1177; family JAWOGE01; genus JAWOGE01. The sequence continues at coordinate 3,961 of JAWOGE010000087.1, forward strand.
GCAAACACCAGTAAAAGAGTTGAAATAAAAAAACATTTTCTATAAAAACGACTGTCTATTCGCATAAGTTTTTCAAAAACAGAACGACGGGAAAAAACAGACTCACAGTAAGCCCTGAACGCTTCTTTGTCATTGTTTTCAACTATTTTACAAAGGGTCTTATTCTTGTTTTTTTCAGACATTTTTCCCTCCTGAACTTCCTGATGATAGAAAAAGCCCCGGCCTTATGACCATTCGGGCAAAAAGAGGAATAAGAAAACATATAAGTGCATAAAAAATTATGTACGCCATAACCTCAGCGAAAAGATTATAGTTTCCCGTAAAATATCCTCTGACCATGGCAGCGGCGGTTTCCTGATCAATCCCGGGCTCAGACCAGGGAGAAGCCACAATATCAATATATTTGACAATATTCGATGTGAGTCTCTGTGCCGTAAGTTTAATACACAGAGAGTACAGTATGGGCCATGAAGAAACACGAAGAAAAGTTATAAAGAATTGTTTTATGGCGTTCATTCCTCCCGGCAAACCGGCAAATACTGCTGCAAAAGAAAAACCTGCAATAACTATCTGATAAAGCATGGGCCAGAGTATCTCAAACATGAGGGTGCGACTTATTTTAGCTATGGTAAAAACAGTTTTCGCAAAAAGATACATGAATGTCACCATTATTCCCCGAGGTGAAAGAAAGTTTTTTATTTCCGAAAGGATAAGTGTCATCTCTTCAGGTTTTCGGGCCGAAGGCACTGTCCGGGATGTTATGGGGACAGTTTTTATTCCCAAGGGAGCTCTTCCGCTTATCACCGAAGAAATAAGCATATGAAAATCATCGAGAACCGCTTCAATCTCCATGCTTTTTTCAACAAGCGGAGAATCCGCTTCAGAAGAGATCGGTATAACCTGAGCATTATAAACAGCCCAGCTTGCATAACTTACCAGTCGGGGAGCGGCCTCAAGAAAAGCAAAAAGAACTATAAATTTTGCCACTGTTATGTGGAGGGTAAATCTGCCGTTCATACTCATGCGGATTATACCCTCCACAACAGAAGCAACGAGAAGAACTCCCAGAATAGCTTCAGCCGAACGGCGAAGAAAAATTATTTCATCCGTTCTCATAAGATAAGCAATGTCTATGGAACTTGCGGCTGTATCGCAAAAAATAGAAAAAGGAAAAATAATGATGAAAAATATAATCATAAAAAACATAAGCTTTTATATATCAAAATATCTTTTTTGTCAAACATATATTAGAAAAACATAAAAAAATCGTCGAAGTTTGACAAATTTGCACTCTGACCTATAATTGCCTCTGATATTTTACGGAGGATTCCATGCCTGAAAAAAAAGGCTGTTTTATGAAACTTATTATCAAAAACAGTTCCCTGTGTATAAAAAGACATCCTGTTATTTTTCTGACGATTGTTTCTTCGCTGATTTTTTTCCCTCTACTGGGTTCCTATCCGCTTCTCGGACAGTGGGAGCCGCATTACGGCCGAGTTGCCATGGACATGCTCGCCAACAATTCCTGGGATTTCTTTATTGACCCGGTCTATCTTGAAAATGATAATTTCTGGTCCAAACCAATACTTTGTTTATGGATGGTTCTTCCTTTTGTCCGGCTTTTCGGAAACAGCGAATGGGCTTTGAGAATACCTTTCGCCATAAACGGAGTAGCTGGAATAATTCTTGTGTGGTATACCGTACGCAGAATATTCAGAGACAATACCCGGGCCATAATTTCAGCAACAATACTCATATTTATGCCTTATTATTATCTAATAACAAGGCAGTTCATGTGGGACATAACTCTAATAACTCTCATGTACGGAGCGGTTACCTTTCTTTTTATGGGAATAAGAGAAAACAGTGTGAAATTTTTACGCCTGGCTTATGTTTTCATAGGGCTCGGAATTCTCACAAAAGGGCTTCTCGCCATTGCAATTCCGGGGGGAATATTTTTTACCTGGATGATAATAACTACCGATTATTCAAAAAATGACAACAGCGACAGTTACATATCCTCCACATTCAAAAAATATTTGATTTTCATAAAAAAAGCGAGGGTTTTTGAAGGGATCATAATATTTCTGCTCATAGGTGCCCCCTGGTACATCTACATGACAGCAAAACACGGCATGCCTTTTCTTAATGAGTTTTTCGGACAGCATCATTTCGGCAGACTCGTTGGAAACATTGACAAACCCAGCGGAACCTTCGAATTCTATTTCTGGCAGACGGGTCTCGGGCTTTTCCCCTGGATAGGACTTCTTGTTCCTGCCCTTTATTTCACAGCCATGGAAAAGAAAAACAGAACCGAAGAACTTTTTTTCATCATATCTTTTATGTTCATATTTCTTTTCTTTACACTTTCAGTAACTAAATTCCCTCACTACACCGCCCCTGTTGCACCCTTTGCCGCCATTATAATATCCATACCTATTATAAGATTCTTTTCAGGTCGTCGCCGTATTCTATACCCGCTGACCGCCATAACAACCGCTCTACTCATCGGTATTATCGGCAAGGATCTGGGGACAGGCATGAACTATCGGGAAATATTGTACATAATAACCACACACAGACTTCAGGACTGGTTCGGAAGAGTTTACGACATGCGTCCGTGGCTTCAGGCAATTGTACCTCTTATGATTATTTTTATTATGCTTCCTATGATAAACATAAAAAAACTTTTTTTAATGAAAACGGGGTTGATCGGATTTTTCATAACCTCTGTTTTTTTTGCCGGATATATCAATTTTTACTTCATACCTCAGGTTCTTCATGTTTTTTCACCAAAACAGCTTGTAAAGGAATACAAAGAAAATAAAAAAACTGGAGATATTGCCGTCGGATATGAAAACTGGAAAAATCGCTCCATGTTTTTCTACCTCGGTCTCGATGAAAAATATCATCGCACAAGAAATGTGGACCATATAATATCCATCATAAAAAACAATCCGGAAAAAAACATCTACATCTTCATAAAAAAAGATGAAGTATCCAAACTGCGACAGAAAACAATTTCAGAACTTGCAATTCCAATTGAAAAAATAGCCGATGATCGTGTGCAATCATATATGGAAATAGAACTCTACAAAACTTCAATGAAAAACAGCGGGAAGATGGATGATTCATGGAAAGAAAATATAATTACAGACAAAGAGCTGCCAAAAAATCTAAAGAACATATCGGGAACCCTCGGAGATGGAAAAATAAGAGTTCTCGGTTACACACTGAACAAACAGCGTTTCGATCCGGGAGAAAAACTCAGACTGGATGTTTTTTATAAAGTTCTGGAAGAACCCGAAAAGGGTTGGAAGATGTTTTTCCATTTCGATGTTTACAGCGGGGCTCTTCCGCACAGTTTTAAAAACGACATCTATCCTCTGAAAGGCTTTCATCCTACAAATCATTGGAAAAAAGGTGAGATAATCCGCCAGACCATAGAGAAAGCCGTTCCAAAAAAACATCCCGGAGGAGGTGTTAAAATATACACCGGATTTTACATAGGCAAAAAAAGAATGGATGTTGATCAGAACAAATACAACGACGGATCCGACCGTTTCATTCTGGGCACATTCAGAGTCAATATAAGATGAAACCACATATTATTTTCGAGGACAACCACCTTTTTATAACAATAAAACCATTCAATATGCCTGTTCAGGAAGACAGCTCCGGTGATCCGGACTTTCTTTCGGAAATAAAAAGTTTCATAAAAAAAAGAGACAAAAAGCCCGGCAATGTTTTTCTCGGACTGGTACACAGACTGGACAGACCCTCAGGAGGAATAATGATTTTTGCCAAAACATCAAAAGCAGCCTCCAGACTCAGCGACCAGTTCCGGCGTAAAATTATTGAAAAAAAATATCTCGCCGTTGTTGAAGGAGTTTTGGACAAAAAAAAAGGCAGACTCACCGATTTTCTTTTAAAAGATTCGAAAAAAAACATGGTGTCTGTTGTAAAAGCATCTGAAAAAGCTTCAAAAAAAGCAATCCTTGACTACAGAATAAAAGAGACACAAAACAATCTTTCTCTCGCTGAAATATCACTCATAACCGGCCGGGCACATCAGATAAGAGTTCAATTTGCATCAAGGGGCTTCCCCGTAGCAGGAGACATGAAATACGGAAAAACAATGGAAAAAAGAAAATCGGAACTCGCACTCTGGTCTTCAACCATAAGCTTTGAACATCCCGTTAAAAAAAATCGTATACTATTTGCCGCTCCACGACCAAAAAAATGGCCATGGGAACTTTTTAGTCAGCTCTGATTTGAAATTCCACATATTCCTTATCTTGATTTTTTCAGTCCTTAATGGTACCTGAACCGTCCGACTCTCTCATTGAAAAATGAAAAAGCCTTCTGTTCTTAAGAAGTTACAAAAATCGCCGATTAACCTTCGGGTGAACCTCAGATTTTGTGTAAC
>JAWOGE010000164.1:0-3987 GCA_046497165.1 bacterium
AGCTGAAAGCTGCCAGTCATCTTCATATTCAGAATCAGCAGCCTCCTCTTTATATGTATGTGTTTCTATGCCTATATCATTGGAAACAGTTTCGGCAACTTTTATTACAGCATCGAGAACAGGCCATGCATTGGGTCTCAATTTTACCTTTCCACGGTCAAAAAACATCCCCTGACTCAACCTCAGAACAACACCTCTCATATCTTTCAGTATTTCCACATCACCCTTTTCTATGACTTTGATTGACTCTTTTATGCGTTTAAGAAGTTCTTCCTGTGTAAACTCGGGATTGAAATCTCTGGAAATAACATCCATACCCTTGGGAATATCCATAACCGGAGTATCTCTCTGAACTCCGAATGCCACCTGTATCTGACCTGCCATCTCCTTAAACTTTTGCACATCCATCTCCGCAAAAGACAGAAGAAGAATAAAAAAGGTCAGCAACAGCGACATAAGATCTCCGAATGTAACCATCCAGAGCGGAGCTCCTCCTTCATCTTTGATTTTCTTTTTTCCCATCAGACCTCGCTACCCCACATCCTCTTCACGCTCCGAAGGAGGAAGAAAAGTTTCAAGCGTTTCTCCGAGAAGACGGGGATTTTCACCGTGATGCAGTGCAAGTACACCAAACTTTACAATTTGTCTCATATTTATTTCCTGAGATGTTCTCAGCTCCAGTTTGCCTTTCAGAGGGCCCGCTATGGCGTTTGCAATAAAAGCTCCATAAAGTGTGGTGAGCAAAGCCACGGCCATAGCCGGACCTATAGCTTTGGGATCATCCATATTATTCAGCATTTGTACAAGACCTATGAGAGTTCCAATCATGCCGAAAGCGGGTGAGTATTCCTTTATCGCATCAAGCATTTTTGCACTCTGCTCATGTCGTTCTTCAACTGACTCTATTTCTTTGCTCATAATATCTTCAATTTTCTCCGCTTCAGCACCGTCCACACAATAATTTACACCTTTTTTCATAAAATCGTTGTTTATCTGCTGCTTTTCAAGGGCAAGAATCCCTTCCCGTCTTGAAATATTGGAAAGATCTTTGAACTTTTTTATAAGCTCCCTCGAATCAGAAAAATCCGGTTCCCGGAATGCCACCTTGAGCACATTGATTAAATTTTTTATGTCATCAAATGTAAATTGAATAATAACAACACCCAAAGTTCCTCCCCCGGTTATAAGCAGTGCCTGAACACTGACAAAAACAATGGGAGAAGGCCCTATGAATATGGCCCCGAATACCATAACCACTGCAACCACAAGACCGATTAATGTCGCTTTATCCATGCTTTCACCCTGTCTCAGTTTATTTGCAATTTATTATTGTAGTTATGTATAGTGAAAACTCAAGAAAAGCAATCCGATTTTATTGTTTCTGTTTTTTGTTGCCTAAAAAAAAATATCTGCTTCTCTCCAACCTCTTTCTCTTCCCTTTGTTTTTAAAAACATACTGTGTTTTTTTATTTTGTTGAATGTTTGCAAAATATGATTATAATGAACTCCATGTTAATTGTTTCGGTCTGACCATGGAACAACTGTTTGCGGTAAAAAAAGACGAAACTGTCTTCAAGTTTTTTTTGGACACCGACAAACAACTTGTAGGAATAGTTTCAGGAAAGCCTTCCAATATTCCACCAAAAGCACTTCTTCGTTTTCTGATAAAAAAAGGGGTGGTTCAAAAATGTGTTAATGCTGCCGGAATCCGTAAACTTGCCAGTGCTGCTCTTTCTTTATCTCCCTCCGGAGATGACGAAGAAAGATCTGTCGTCGCCGTACCGGAACATCCTGTTAATCACGATCCGTTGGAAATATCTTTCAGAGAAAATCCGGATAGAACCCCCTCATGCAGTATAGGAGAGGTTATAGGGAGCATCGACAATGTCAAAAATGGCTCTCCGGGGGTTGATATATTCGGAGAAATTATCTATCCTCCCGAGCAGGACATCTCTGTTCTTTCAAGAATTGACAATATCACCGCAAAAATCGAAGAAAGAACTCTTATTTCAGAGTCTGACGGACATCTTGTAAAAACCGGTGATGATTCCTATGCAGTTTTTGAGAAAATAAACATTTTTTTCGACACTGATAAAATGACCGCCTATGCTGCTCTCTGTACTTCAGAGGAAGTGACACCGGCGGAAATAAACAGATTCCTTTCTGAAAATGATGTCACATACGGCATAGACTCTAACGCAGTAAACCTTCTTGCCATGCGTACAAAAGAGATAGATTCCCTTGTGACCACAAAAAAAGTTCCCGTTGCCCGCGGAAAAAAATTTATTGAAACTGTTCCGGGATATATAGACTGGAAAGTCAACCCCGAAAAAGAGATCGCTTTTGAAGAGGACGAACACGGTAACATAAATTATAAAGAGGTGAATATAATCACCTCTGTAAAAAAAGGCACTGTTATCGCGGAACTTCACCACCCCCGGGAAGGGAAACAGGGAGTGACTGTAACCGGAGAAACACTGAATCCACAACCTCCCAAACCTGTTCGTCTGTTTTCCGGGAAAGGGGTGTCCAATGAAGAAAAAGCGACTGTTTTCGTTTCAGAAACCGAAGGGATTGTTTCATGTGACGGGGACACTCTTTCCGTTTTACCTCTTTACAAAATAGAGGGCGATGTGGATTATGAAACAGGAAATGTTTCTTTCGAAGGAAGTATCGAGGTTAAAAACGATGTTCTGCCGGGATTTGATGTCAGTGCGGAGCAGGGAATAACAGTTGGTGGAACTGCTGAAGGTGCTAACATTCATGCAGAGGATTCCATCCATGTAAAGGGAGGTATTCCCGGAAAAGAAAAAGGGAAAGTTTCCGCCAAAAAAGATATTATTGCCCGCTATGTTTCAGAATGCTCTGTCACAACAGGCAACAACCTCATTGTAACAAGCAGCATAACAGATTCTAAAATAATATGCTACGGCTCGGTAATATGTACCGCCGGAACAATTGTCGGCGGCAAAATACTTTCCAACAGAGGGATCATCTGTAAAGATATTGGAAGTGACATAGGTGTCAAAACAAATATCACAGTGGGCGGTTCCGATATAAAATACAAAAAATTCAAAACACTGAAAGTGGAATATCTCGAACTTAAACAACGACTTGAAGATATGGAAAGAAAAAAATCATCCGTAAATGACGACGATTATGATAAAAAAAGAGCTCTTGAAAGCTACTGCTCTTCTCTCGAAAAACAGATATCCGAGAAAGAAAACGAAATAAAAAAGTTATCCGGAGGATACAACCTTCCGGAGCCGGCATTTAAAATAGCAGTTCTCGGAACCGTACATCCCGGAACCATCATAAACATGAAAAAAAACATCATGAATGTTAAAAGACCTTTGAAAGGTCCTGTTTTGATATATTACAACAATGCAAAAGAGGAGATAGATATAAGACATCTTGTAAAAAATGAAATAGCGATCATAAAAAAAGATTTCTCCAAATGGCTTCAGAAATCGGAGGGGAATCTTGAGTAAATTCCTGCAGGGAATAAAACCCGGCAAGCTTTTCGCTGTATCAGCACCTTCAGGAACCGGTAAAACATCTCTTGTCAATGAGTTGACAAAAAAAATCCCTTTTCTTGTGGAATCTGTATCCTACACTACAAGATTACCGAGAAAAGACGAAATAGAGGGGAAAGACTACCATTTTATCAGCAGAAAAACCTTTAAGGAAAAAATAGAGAAAAATTATTTTGTAGAATGGGCGGAAGTTTTCGGAAACTTTTATGGAACCTCCAAAAATATCATAGAAAAAGAGCTTGATGATGGTAATTTTGTAATCTGCGACATTGACATACAGGGAGCTTTGAATCTTCAGAAAAAATTTCCCCTTGAAACGGTTCTTATTTTTATTCTCCCTCCCTCTTTTGAAGAGCTTGAAAAAAGACTTACCGGACGAGATACCGATGACAACGAAACCATAAAAAAAAGACTTGAAGAAGCGAAACATGAAATGAGATATTTTAAAAAC
>JAWOGE010000215.1:0-3452 GCA_046497165.1 bacterium
CGTTTTATCCATAATGGACAAAGGTTCTTTTTCAGGCAAGTTCCAGTGTCCGTCATCATATATTGTTTCCCTTAAGAACGGAGGTGATATCCTGAACAATCCGAAAACCGCAAGTTTTTCCATAAATTCCGATTTTACCAATTCTGTTTTCTGTTTTTCCATCCATATATCGAGATATTTTCCTGTTAAATCTTCCACCACAGTATCATTGAGGTAAGCGGGATTATTTCTTTTCATCCAGCTTGAAAGATATCCGTATATATAAGAGTTGTACCCTGCTTTAGAAAAGTTGTAAGGCATTATTCTTATTGATTCGTCCATCTTATCCAAAAGAGGAACATTTGTCCTTGTTTTGTTTATCGTATCGGCATGATAATCCCATCCGCCCATTATTGAAGGTTCTGAAGACAATGTATCACTCCCCGAAGAAAGCGAGTTGGAATACCAGACAAAACCATCCAGTATTTCATCTTTAAGTTCAGGAATAAGTTCTGTAAGTTCAGGGATATACCCACCGATAAATCTGTCAAACAAAATGACCACTACATTTTTATTGTTTTTGGAAAAAGTGAATTTCTTATCAAATTTATCTGCCGAAACAGTATCTTTGTCTTTAACTTTGTCGTAGAAAATGATTCCTTCATAAAAAGAAAAGGAAAAAACAGAGACCATCAGTAATAAAAAAACCGTATTAACAAGATCGATCTTTTTAAAATAAAAAAGAATGGAAACTGTTACGGCAATTATCAGTAAGATCAGCAAATTAAAGATGCTGTCAGCAGGCATTACAGTGAGCCCTTCTTCAAAAAAGAAATTTGTCATATCACCATAATCACCGGGAAAAACAAATGCATTAAAGAGAGAATAAAGATACCATCCCGAAATGATCCCTGCCAGCATTTTTTTAAGAATCCCGGAACTGAAGTAAAACAACAGGGTCATCATTACAACAAAAACCACAAAAAGCATAAGCTGAAACGACATAATATCGAAAAAAGTACCATCTATATCATATCCTGATCCTGAAGCGAGAAGAGCAAAAGGGACAGTAAAAAAAACAAGCAGAGCAAAAGAAAAAAGAGCAAGAAAATAATTCAAACTGTAACTACGGTTAAGGCCTCCTGTTAAAGAAACCGATGAGAGCTTTTTATTGCAAACTTTTAAAACACCGTTTTTCACAATCCCGAAAAGATTGTTCGATGTCCAGTATATCAAAAGAGCACTGGAAGAGTTATAAAGTAAGATCAGAAAAGCAAAGGAGATGAAATAATTATGAAAATTTTCCCGGAAAGAAAGTTTTCTGCCGTAAACAAAGGCATACAGGAGGTTGGCGGCCGTCATCACAAAAGGCATAACATTTATTGTCGTGTCTTTTATTTGAATCAGCCTGTCAGGACCGCCTAAATCTTTAAAAAAGAGAACACTCGTTCCTGAGAGAGGTTCATAGTTCGATATGAAAATGTATGCAGCAAGAAAAAAAGGTATCTGAATGATAAATCCTATTGATGATCTTACGGCAAAAACCGGATGGTAATTGTTCTGCCTGTAAAGAGTAGTTATATAATTGTTAAGGGCGACACCTTTAAAAACACTTTTAAACTCATCTATTTTAGGCTTCAGTTTTTTTTGAATTTCCCGTTCTTTATCCTGCCACTTTTCAGCGATGAAAGAAAAAGGGAAAGAAACGATCGTTATTACAAAACTCAAAAAGATCAATGAAAGAAGGGAGCTGTTGGTAATGCTGATCATATTTCTGAGCACAAATTCCATCAGCAATGTAATGGGGTAAATTATCACCGTATAACAGAAATCCATTTTGTTCCCGACTTTATTTAGCTATAAGTTTTAATATTGCTTCTGTTCCTCTTTCCCCTGATTCTCCGGGGTATTTATCCATACTTTCATGTATAAACTCAAGATGCTTTGCAAAAACTTCTTTGTTTCCAAGTTTTTCCCCGATCAGCTCATCCAGATTCTCTATATCTTTTTCTTCAATTGACACTCCTATTTTTTCAACTGCCTGCAAAACCCACGGATCTCCGGAAATATCCATTGAATCGTGCCCCCGTTTGTCATAACTTCCTTTGAAAGCAAGTACCGGTTTTTCAAAAAGCAAAATAAAATCAAATATTATCCCGGAAAAATCACTTATCATTATATCGGCTTTTTTCATTGACGCAGTTCCTTCGGGAGCGTCATCCCATAAAATATTTTCACCGTCAGGAAATTTGTTGCGGAGATATTCAATTATCTTTTTATCCGATATCCATCCCTGAGGATGAGGTCTGATTATGATGTTGTATTTGTTCAAATTTAACAAATAAGTAAGAATTTTTTCTCCATTTTTTTTCAGCAGGCCATGAATTCCCCATGTAGGAGAAAGAAGAACTGTTGTTCTATCTGACAAATTTTCCGTTTTCAAATTTGCTGTTTTCTCCCTCAAAATATCCATATAGGTGCATCCAATGGCAACAAGTTCTTTTTCCGGCAGATTTCGTACCTTTTCGAGCTCCCTGATAAAAGTGATGTCAGCATCTCCGCCGGTAAGTACAGCATCGTAGTAGTCTGTTCCATATGTTGAGTAGCCACTGCAACCCCCTCCGGTAGAATGTGGAATGTGAACATATTTTTTTACTCCCCGGCTTCTTTTTATTTGCAAAACATCAAGTCCGGGAGCGGTCATAACGCAAACATCGGCAGAAAGTGTGTTTAGGTAGAAAAAAGCTTTATTGCCCTCACCGATATATTTCGTTTCCACATTTTCAAAACCGCAATTCAGCCCGGGGTCGTTCTCTTTGCTTGAAAGATATGTAAGTTCTATGCCCCTTTTATTCAATTCTTCAATGACTGGTTTAAAAACATTCCAGTACTGGGGACCTTCAGAATAAAAAACTATGGAATAATTTGATTTTTTCTCTCTACGGATCCCTGCAAAATAAGCGGGGATATCCAGCATTTTAAAAAACACACCTTTGATAATAAAAAACAAGGTTGCGACAATTCCTACAACTGCAGAGAACAACATGCTTCCTGAACCGGGGTCAAGATATGCAAAAAGAGGAAACGGGACAACAACAATAAAAAACAGCCAAAAATTTAAAAATCTGTTCATTTAATCAATCTCTATTTTTAAGGTGAATTAATATCTTTTTATTTATTTCATATCCTTCATGATAACGATATTTATATTTACTCTGTTTTTCAAGGAAATGGTCAAGTTTTTCTGGACAGAAAATTTCAAATAATTGGTGTATTCTCTTAAGCTCATATCTTCATTCATAAAAATCATGCTATTTCTGCAATAGTCTTTTCTTCTTTCGCTGCTTCAAAAGCAACTTTTGCTTTAAATCCTGCATTGTGCATTCTTCGTCTTCCCTTCATCTTGTTTGCTCCTTCCAGAGGTTATTATATTCCACTTTATACCTCTGTCCAGTATTAGCTTACCATTATAA
>JAWOGE010000259.1:0-5029 GCA_046497165.1 bacterium
GATGCCTGCATAGAAAAGACAAACATTGTGGTATTTATACTTGACAACTCCACAACCGCCATGACCGGCGGACAGAAATCACATGCAGAAAACAGGCTGGAAAGTATCTGTACCGGCCTCGGAGTTGAGAAGGAACATATCAGAGTCATAAACCCCATAAAAAAGAACCATGAAGAGTTTGTTTCCATAATAAAAGAAGAGTTGGAATACAAAGGTGTTTCCGTAATTATTCCCCGTAGAGAATGTATTCAGACACTCAAGCGGAAAATGAAACAGAAAAGAAAAGGAGGCGCAAAATGAAATATGATATTATTCTGGCAGGCGTCGGCGGACAGGGAATTCTTTCCATAGCCACAGTAATAGGATATACAGCACTTGAATCCGGTCTGAATCTCAAACAGGCCGAAGTTCACGGAATGAGTCAGCGCGGTGGTGATGTACAATCCCATCTGAGAATTTCCGATTCTAAAATTTTCAGCGATCTCATACCGGAAGGTGACGCAGACATGATACTTTCAGTGGAACCCATGGAATCTCTGAGATATCTCCCCTATCTTTCAACCGAAGGATGGCTTATAACCAACACAAAACCCTATAAAAACATCAACAATTATCCTGAAGAAGATAAAATCATGGATAAAATAAAATCACAGCCGAAAAACATCGCCCTTGACGCAGATGCCATAGCAAGAGAGGTCGGCAATCCCCGTGGAATGAACATGGTTATGACAGGCTGTGCCGCTGAATTCATTGAAGGCATTGAAGCTGAAAAAATTGAAGAGGGAATAAAGGCTATATTCGGTAGAAAAGGTGAAAAAATAGTGGCGTCCAATATAGCCGCTTTCCACGAAGGCCTTTCCTTTTCAAGAAAAAATCGCTGATGAGACAATGCCTCTGAAAACTTTCAGTCCCTTTACATATATTAATTTTTTCTTATAATATTAAGTCGTTTAATTCAACAAATGAAAGGATTTCACAATGAAAAAATGGCTTTTATTTGCGTTTTTATTTGTTTTCATAGCATGTTCATCGGAAGGAACAACAGAAGACTCTTCAGAAAAAACAGATTTTGATTCATGGAAAAACACCGATACTGACGCTCATGTTTCCGATAACTCAAACACGGCTGAAGATGATGAACAGGATGATTCCGGAGGCTCTGAAGAAGTAGATCATGACGATAAAATATCAAACGATGCGGACAAATTAATTGACAAAGATAATGGATTTTCAGATGAGGATGAGCTGTCTGATGATGACAGTGATGTTGCTTTTCCGGATGATGACAATGACACGGACGAACTGCCCGATGAAGATATTCCCGAACAGACTGAGCATGTTTCCATAATAGATAACGGAGATGGAACATCAACAGCAAGCATAATGCTCAACAGTGAGACAGATGCTGTCAGTGCGTATCTCATGGATCCACCTTCCGGTTCCTGGAACTATTTTCACGGAGACACTGTTAAACTGGGTTTCAAAGAGATATCATCGGATACTTTTGTAGCTTTTCACACAGCTTTGCGTTTTACTCATATTCCCGTGGAAAACTCCACTGATATAATTTCCTCTGAGCTCTCTTTCCTGCCCCATAACAATGTTGATTCATCGAATACAATATACCTCAACATCTACGGAGAAAAACAAGCCGATTCTCAGGAATTTGATGTTTCAAATTACAGCAGCAACCGCCCGGACCAGAGAGTCAAAACTGAAAATCACATAGAAGAATGGGGAATCAACTGCATAGCCGACACCGGTTTGGATCCCTGCTACGGAGATGAAGAGTACTGTGAACAGAGAGCCAAAGACTGCTGGGACAAGGAAATCCGTTACAATATTCCCCGTGACATTTCAAACATAATATCTGAAATAACAGAACTTTCTCAGTGGAAGAAAGGCAACTCCCTTACTTTCATAATAAGCGGTATGTACCCTTCTCAGATGCCGGATGAAGAAAAACCGGAATATTCCGGGAACAGAACATTGATTGGATATGACATAAGTTCTGAAAAAGGTAAAGACTATCTTCCCGTATTGAAGATAACCTACTCAAACTGAATCTGCGTATTTCCCATAGCAGAAAAGACAAAGAAAGTGATTAGTGAAAACACTTCTGAATTATACCGGTTAATCTATCACACAAAGGACATGTATAACTAAAACAAACTTTTATGTCAAAATCTTTTTATCTTTAAGTTTGCTGAATTGTTTCTTCCTATGGTTTTTTTACCCAACTTTTCTCCAATTATAACAGAGCAAAAATGAGTATCGATAAAATTTGAAAATTTCTTATGTTACCTGAATCGGTCGATTTTGAGTTAGAAAACATGGGAAAGGGTTCTGCTTCAGAAGAGTTACACAAAATCTGAGGTTCATCCGAAGGCTAATTGTTGATTTTTGTAACCTCTTAAAAACATAAAACTTTTTTATTTTTCAATGAGAAATTCTAACGATTCAGGTTTTACAGAAAATCATTTAGCATCTCAGAGAGTTTTTCGGCTGTGAAAGGTTTTTTTATACCTGCTGTAAAACCATATTCATCAGGATTTGTTACGGCCCGGTCTTCTGTGTATCCGGTTGAAACAAAAACCGGAGTTTCAGTATCAATTTTTCTGATCTCTTTAACCGTTTCAACTCCTCCCATTTTTCCGGGTACTGTTAGATCAAAAATCATGGCTGTGACTTTTTTTCCGGAGCTCTTCAATTCTTCAAGACATTTCAAGACTTTGTCTCCATCCTCAACACTTATGACTTTATAACCGAAAGATTCAAGCATGTAAGAAACAGTTTCTCTTACAACTTTTTCATCATCCATGACAATAAAAGTTCCACTGCCTTTATGAATGTCTGTTTTTTCTGTGTTTTCCAACGGAACTTCTGTGTCCTCACATGCCGGAAGAATTACCCTGAAAGTACTACCCTCCCCTTTAGTGGAATCGAAGTCAAGATAACCTCCGTGACGGGAAATTATGGAGTAACTTGTGGAAAGCCCCAGCCCCTGTCCTTTGGTTTTTGTTGTGAAAAAAGGTTCAAAGATGCGTGAACGAATGTCCGCTGAAATTCCGGGACCGTTGTCTTTTATGGATATCTCAACATAACTCCCTTTTGACAGAGAGGGATCATCCTTTTCTATTTTTATGTTTTTTGCTCTGACCTCTATTTTTCCGCCTTCGGGCATCGCCTGTTGGGCGTTGAGAATGATATTGTCAATAACCTGCCCTATCTGAGTTTTATCGTAATTGCACAGATAAAGATCTTTTTCTGTATGAAAATCGCAGGAAACATTGGACCCGCTCAAAGCAAATTTCACTGTTTTTTTTATGAAGGGAAAAAGTTTGTCCACTGAACGATGCGGAACTCCACCTTTGGCAAAAGTCAGAAGCTGATGTGTCAATCCCTGTGCCCGTGTCATTGTGTCGAGAGATTCATCGAGATATTGCTCTATGACAGGTTCTTTCGTTTTTATACGGGCAAGATCTATATATCCGTATATTCCGCCGAGCAGATTGTTGAAATCGTGTGCTATGCCACCTGCAAGAACTCCGAGGGCATCCAGTTTCTGAGCGTGTATCAATTTTTCCCGCATCGAGTACTCTTAACTTATATCCCTAAAAACAAGAACTACTCCGGTGATCTCACCCAATTTGTTTTTTATGGGGGCTCCGGAATCAGAGATCTGATATTTATGACCGTTTTTTGAAATAAGAACCGTATGATTGGCAAGTCCGACTATTTCACCTGATTCCAGAACTTTTTTCACCGGAGACTTTACAGTTTTTCCGGTGTCCGAGTTAAAAATTCTGAAAACATTGGATAAATTTTCGCCATGAGCCTCGGAAGATGCCCATCCGGTAAGTTTTTCAGCAACAGGATTCATCCTGGTAATTCTGCCGTTAATATCGGTTGCTATAACGGCATCTCCTATGGATTCAAGTGTTATGCGAAGATTTTCCTCACTTTCACGGAGCTCCTCTTCAGCTTTTTTTCGTTCTGTTATGTCAAAGGCTATCTCAAGCCTTACATAGCGTCCGTCGGGCCACATAAACATCCTGTCATGAAGATAAAAAGTACGGTCTATTTTAGCATTGTAATATTCCCATCTGTGTGATTCGGGATATCTATTTTTTATAATCTCATTGGTACAGAAAGAGCACGGTGAATCAAGACTCTGAAATTCTCTGTAGCATTTGCAACCCACAGGATTTTTTGAAAGACTCTTTTGCAGTGCTCTGTTTACAAAAAGAACTTCATGACTTTCCATATCCGCCACATACACAGGCTCATTTATACTTTCAAATATTGAAAGAAGCTGATTCCTTTCATTTTCAAGAAGCTCCATGTATTGTTTTTTTTCACTCATATCGGTGTGAATTCCCACGAGATGGGAGACATCTCCCTCATCGTTCTTTATGCCGTAAGCTCTCAAATGTATATGGTGTATTTTTCCATTTTTTGAAGCCATTCTGACTTCACCTTCCCACTCACCGCCGTTAATGACAGTTTCAAAAGCTTTTTCTCCTGTTTTTCGATCAACATAGATATCTTCGAGAGATTTTATTTTTGTCAGTTCTTCCAAAGAGTAACCAAGAAGATTTTCAAAAGCTCTGTTATGATAATAGTGCCGACCTTGGGAGTCAGCCATCGCTATGCCGTCAGAAGAGCTTTCCACGGCTTTCATGAAATTACGAAGAGGTATATCTGTTTTTTTATTTCCGTTCCTGTTTTTTTCCAAACTTTTATGCCCCATTTTATTCCTCTTTCGAATGTTTATTTTTCTGTTATTTTTCTATGGTATTCAACCGCTTTTTTTATTACAGATGCATCCATGCCCAAACAGGAAAGGTATTTAAGATCAAAGGTTTTTTTATTGCCCGTTTCCAGGCGGGTGACTACGGCTTCAGCTATGTGAAGTGCCGTCAAAACGGAAAATTCTCTGCAGTCGGCTGTTACCGAGGGATTGTGATGACATGCCACAGCTTCAACAATATCATCTTCAACAGACCAGGCTCTGAGAAGATAGGCA
>JAWOGE010000279.1:0-14473 GCA_046497165.1 bacterium
CGTCGAAATCATAATCGATTTCCCGAACCGCCGCGGACGGGAGATGAAGTAATACTTCCCTTCGGTGATCAACTTGTGCAGCACCTCCGTCTTGTCGACATACAAAGCGTTTCGTTTCCGCAACTCACGAAAATTCTGAATCCCGATGGGTAATGTCTTGAGCATACTTTTCTCCATCAACATCGTTCAGAGTATTATACCAGAAGTTCAAAAAGATTACAATTGTATGTCACTCTTTTCAGACTCCCTGTTGCACAGCCTGAGAGGTCAGACATAAATCAAAATTGGCCCTTGTAAACCAGAGTTGGGTAAAGCTGTCCAACAACAACTATAATTACCGATTTCACCAGACAACTACGAGATAATAACGGCATTTCCACTTACCTTATTATTTCAGAACAAATGATGTTGAAGAAAAAGAGATTTATGATATAATGAAACCTGATTCAGTCAAAATATTTGAGCCTGTTCGAAAAAGGTCAAATGTCTGAAAACAAACAAAAAGTACGGGTGCGAATGGGGTTAATAAAGACGAGAGACATCGTTTCCAGTATTTTTACTGTAAGAGAGCAGCATTTTGACGACACCAAGCAGCATTCATATGGATTATCAGCAACAGTCTGATTTGCTTTTACGGGAAATAACTGGTATGTACATTTTAATATCGGAAACATTTATATGACCTCAAAAACCAACTATCTTCCTGTCCGCTGTGTAAGAGGGACAGAACTGATGGATTCTACTAACTTCACGGAAAAGGATGTTGCCGGAGAGAAGATGTATGCCGATTCTAAAACAGGACTTCAATGGGCTTCGCAAAAAAGCACAAAGAACTGGAAAGGCGCTCTTGAATACTGTGAATCCCTTGACTGGGCGGGATGCGATGACTGGAGACTACCCAATGTAATGGAATTGAGGACTCTGGTCAACTGGTCTGCATACAGTCCCGCAAGCAGTCTTCCCGGAATGAACACAGGAAGCTGGTTCTGGACATCGACAACTGACGTTACCGATTATTCAAAAGCATGGTATGTTTTTTCCGCTACGGGAAGTTCTGACCGTCTAAATAAAACAGACAATAAAACAGTTATCTGTGTGAGATAGTTTCTGAAGATTTCTTCCTTTAAATTCAGTAGGCGTCAAGCCTTTGAATTTTTTAAATATATCATTGAAAGCGGACTTTGATTTAAGAAATCAAACAATCACTATATACTGAAAAACACGCTGTAAAGCATGATTGTGCCGGAAATGCTGGTCTATGCCTTCGTGTGCATTTCCACGCCGTGACGGTGTTTGTCAACATAGTTGTCGCGTTTTTCATAATTTTTCTTATACCTGAATGTTGATGCTCAGATAACAATTTCATTTGCTTGACACCTGAAAATGAAAAGACTATCCTTAAACTGTTTTCAGAAGGAAAAAGTTATCGGCAGAATCAGCTGGGATTTCGGGTGAATAAAGTAGCGAAAAACAGCAACAACAAAAGGGGAACAAAATGAGAAGATGATCAGTTTTATGTCGATATCGCAATTGAAGCTATGTAAGGAGGCGGGGAAATGGAAGATCAAAGGAGGGCTCAGATCTGTCCCTGTTCCGTATTTTCTATTCTCCTATTATCTTCATTCCTGCGGCATGAAATGTAGGAAGTTCTGTAACATTTTCAGGATTAAATCCATCGGATGATCCCCAGTAAATTTGTGAAACTTCCTCTGCTTCTTCTTCAGGTGGATAATGACTTGAAAAAACGATATCGAGATATCCGTCCCCGTTAAGATCGGCAACCCCTGCTTCTGATGCGGCAGTTGCAGGAAGTTCTGTCATATTATCGCTACTCCAGCTGTATCTGTCAGGACTGGCATCCGGTGAACCCCATAAAATATAACTTGTTTTTGCAAACTCCTGAGACATGACATCAACTGCCCCGCTTGCCATAACAATATCTTTAAGACCGTTACTGTTAAGATCAACAAAAATTGCATCGGTAATTCCGTCGACACCGTCAATTTTTGTAAAATTATTGTCACTGAATCCCTCAGGGTCTCCCCAGTATATTCTGTTTTTAAGACTACATTTTGTAAGACACAGCCAGCCTGAAATAAAAATGTCAAGATATCCGTCCTCATTAATATCTTCTATTGTAGCAGTTTCAGGCGAAACAGAGGGAAGCGTTGTGCGGGTTTCAACACTCCATCCGTTTTTACTGTTTTCTGTTCCCCAGTAAATATATGATTCAAAAACACCGACAAACTCCTGCACACCGTTTACAAAAACAATATCGTTTATTCCGTTACCGTTAAGGTCGGCGACTCTTGCTTTTGCAGCTCCTACCGTAGGAAGTTCCAACCTTTTGTCAATATCAAAACCATCTTCACTTCCCCAGTAAACATAAGAGTTTATCTTGTATCCTTTTCCAGTTATTCCTGATCCGTCATAACGGTTAGGAGTTATAACATCAATCCATCCGTCCTGATCCAGATCAACAAGGGTTATATCCGAGCATCCGACAGTGGGAAATTCAACCCTGTTTTCAAGATCAAAACCGTCAGCGGTCCCATAGTAAAGCAGCGAAGTTGAAAATCTGTCTTCATCCTCACCCTCTTTTTGCTCTTTTACAGATGCAAATGCGATGTCAATGTATCCATTTTTATTAACATCAGCAAAATCTACTCCCATGGCTCCGATTGTAGGTATCTCTATGCGGTTTTCTACAGAATACCCGTCAGCGGATCCTAAATAGACAAAAGAGTTTATGTTTGTTGTAGTACCATTGTCTGTATTTGCAAAAACAATATCCGGGAATCCTTTACATCCAATATCTTTACAGGACTCAGGTTCTCCGGGAATATCGCCATCAGGGAGCTCAGAAATATCATCCGGGATTTCAATTCCATCCGCATCCGGCACTTCCTCCGCTTTTTCATCGAAATCAGTCTCTCTATCATTGTCATATAAAGTATCAACATCATGTTCAGAAATCATAGAATCATCACTGAGTTCATCACTCAAAACATTGCCGGAAGTGCAACTCGAAAAAAATAGAAAAACTGAAGATAAAAAAACAAAAAATCCGTAAATCATTCCCGAACCTCCTTTGAATGACATAAAACAGTTTAACAATTTAGAAAAAATACGCAACAGGCGTTCCGGTATTTCTTTGGTCAGCTACTTTTTTATCAGTATTATTCCTGTAAGAACAAGGGCTGTTCCTGCATAAAAAGCTGTTGAAGGGAGGTGCCCCAGTAAAACAACGGCCAGGCCTGCGGCCAGAACAGGTTTCAGCATAAAAAGAAGAGAGACGGAGAAAGCTGACATTTTTTTTATGGCTTTTATAAAAGTTATATATCCTATGCCGCTGACACCGACACCGAGATAGAGCATAACTGCAATATTTTCACCTTGAGTGTAAAGAGAATGGTGAGGAATAAGGCTTCTTCCCGTATGAAGTATATAAAGCAGCGATGCTGTTATTCCGAAAGAAAATGAAACGATATTCACCGTAAGAGGGGATGTGTCTGAGACCGCTTTTTTGTTGAGTACCGTGTATAAAGCAAAAGCCAGTGATGCTGCAAGAGCGTAGAGAGCTCCTTTGCCCAGAGATATCTCGCCCCACCCGATAACAATTGCTATGCCTGTTATTCCAAGTATAAATCCGATTACTTTAAGCCCTTTGACAGTTTCGGTTCCTTTTATTACATATAAAAGATATACAAAAATAGGGTTTGAGCAGAATATGAGAGCCGCTGTTTCCGGTGTTGCATATTTAACAGCCGTCTGAAGCATAGACATTGAAAAAAATGTGTTCAGAAAGCCAAGAAAAGCAAGCAGAAGCAGTTTTTTTTTACCGGACAGAAAGAGCTGAAAAATCTCTTTTGATCTTCCCCGCATAAAAGACCACGAAGTAAGTACTAACCAACCCAGAACAAATCGATACCAAGTGAGAGTAAATGGATCGGTGGTTCTCATAAGTGGTTTCGTGACAACTTCCATGGAACTGAAAAGAAAGAGTGTGATTATAAAATATATCATTTTCTCATTTCTCCGGAAAAAAGTTGTTGAAAAAACACTTCCGGACTCTTTTTATGCGTTTTTTCCAATCTTTTTTTTCGTGAAAAGGGTGTGTTCTGTTGGTAAAAAGCACCGCTGCGGAAAAATTTTCGGGATTCATGAGAAAAGCTGTCCCTGTAAAACCCAGATGACCTGAATACTTCTCTCTGTTGAAGCTTCCGAAATGGGAATCCCCTTCCGGACGATCCAACCCTTCCCCACTGTATTTTTCTAAAATTTCACGAAACCAGCTGCTTTTCATAAGACAGTTCACAAGCTCCCCTGTGTCTTTTGCCGATGAAAACAGCCCGGCATGACCAGCAGCACCTCCCAGTATATGGGAGTTTTCATCCTCCACTTCGCAGGAACATACTCTTTTTCGCCCTTCGGAGTACATTGTGGAAGCACAGATGTCATTCTTTTTCATCTCAGGGGAAAATCTTATGTCTCCTTTAAAACCCAGTGATGAAAAAAGCTCCTTTTTCACTTCAGAAAGAGAAGCAGAATACACTGACTCTATAACAAATCCCAAAATTATATAATTTATATCACTATACAGCTTATTTTTTTTACCTGTTGAAAGGCTGTTGAAACATTTTAAGGCACGAAAACGCTTTTCACTTTTACCATCTGTTTCAGAAATATGTTCGTAAAGAGGTGTCCATGCCGGAAAACCGCTTCTATGAGAAAAAAGTTCGTAAATACTGACACGGGGTTTCAGCTCAGGAAGAATTTTTTGCACTGGTGTATTCCCTGAAATTTCGCCCGATTGGATAAGTTTATATATGCAGGGGAGTGTAAAAAGTGCTTTTGTTAACGAAGCCGTGTCAAAAAAAGTTTTCTCTGTTACAGAGATATCACTGTCTTCGGAAACAAAGCCGGAAAATCCACTTTCTCTTACCAGACAGTCTTTTGAAGTCCACCACTGAGCTCCTGTAAAAAAGCTGTTCTCAAGTTCTTTTTCAATTATTTGAGGAATCACTGCAAAATCTTTCAAAATAAGCTATCAGCGAGTGATGTGCTTTAACTCTTATAGTATCAATTTCATAAAGAATTTCATGCCAGGCATCGGGGAAAACCATCTTTTCAGCATTTTTTGCCTTTTCGCACACAGTGTTCTGGCCGGAAGCATCGACAACTTTATCTTTACCGCCTTGAAAAAGCAGAAAAGGAACCGAAAAATTTTCTGCTTTTTCACGGATATATCTGCAGGCTTTGACAGCTTCACGTATCCACCCCACCGTAGGATCGCCGAGAACAGCTTCAGGATGTTCTTTGTAAAACAGAAGCATCTTTTTGTAAAGCATATAATCATGAGTTATAAAATTGTTCCGAAAAGGGCGATTCGGGTTGTAAGGTCCGCAGGTGGGTGCATAATCCGTATCTTTTCTATTAATGGAAGATACTTTCACCACTGTTTCTATCAATGATTCAGGAAGAATAAAACTTCCTATTTTAAACATCGGAGAGCTGAACACAGAAGCCTTAAAAACTTCGGGATGTTTCTCCATATATAAAAAACTGACAGCCCCGCCCATGGAGTGAGAAAGAGCAAAAATATCTTCAATTTTTTCGGGAAGTACAATTGTATCCATAAAGGTTTCCATGTCCTCCACATAATCAGAGAAATTTTCAACATGTCCTTTTTGAGGATCGTCGAGAACTCTTCCTGAAAAACCTTGTCCCCTGTGATCATATGTAAAAACATGGTAACCGTAAAGATTGAGCTTGTCATAAAGCTCCTCATATTTCGGGAAATATTCCCACCTGCCCGTAAGAAAAACAACAGCTTTGTTGCCCTCTGCCGGATAATGTCTCCAGGCCAGAGGAACTCCGTTTTTACCTTCGAAAGTTTTAAATTTGAGCATTGATTACAAAATTCTCCATATTTTCAGCATTACCTGTAAGTGATTTCATTTTTCCGTTTTTAAAAAGCCAGGTATCTTCAACACCCACTATTCCATAATCCGGAACAAATATTTTGGGCTCAATGGCCACTACCATATTTTCTGTCAGTTTCGTTTTCTGTTTTGGAGCCATAATCGGAAGCTGGTTTACTTCAGAACCGATACCGTGTCCGAAAAAGGGAACTTTCTGAGACAACCCCATAAAACCCTCTTCCCATGAATAGCGTTTTATATGTTCAATGGTTTCTCTGTATATCTCTCCACTGCTCATCTCTTTTTCAGACAGAGAGACTATAAAACGAACCACTTCATTGAGTTCTCTATATATCTTTTTTATTTTTTCTCCGGGTTCATTTATGAAAAAAGTTCTTGTACTGTCTGCAGTATAGCCGTCAACAGCACCGAGAAAATCCACCAGAAAACTATTTTTTATCTTTTCTCCGCAAGGACCCTGAGCAACAGAAGAATTAGGCCCCTTGCCACCAACCGGGAAATCTGTATAGGTGGGTTCAAGACCACTTTTGTCCCCAACAACAAGGCTCATTCCGGCAAACATATTTTTCCCGCGCAGATAAAAAAGCTGCTGATGCCCCAGATCTCTTTTGGCATGAGAATCTATTTCCGACTGTACATCTATGTCCGTCATGCCGGGCTTATAGATTTCAACAACGAAATTCATTATATCTCTGTTTATTTCCGCAGCCCTTTCGATTCTTTCAATTTCACTATCATGTTTCAGCATTTTGCTTGTCATAAGCAGAAAAGATATGTCTGTCACTGTTACGGATTCGGGAAGAATTTTCTTTTCAAACCAGAGCTTTTCCGACATTGTAGTGGTATCAAAAGCAAGACCGATCTCTGGCATATCCGCCAATCTGCTTTTAAGTTCGTTTTTGTCAAAAGGGACAACCTCTACGGCCGACTCTTCAGAAGCCCTTTGTATGTTTTTTGTCACATAATAGACAGCCCTGCCCTCAGAAGGTATAAAAAGCACCCCCTTTTGAACAGAGCCGGTAAAGTAAAAAAGATCGCTGTTTGCTGTCAGAAGGGCACAGTCTGTTTTGTTTTCAACAAGTTTTTTTTGAAATTGCTTTAATTTGAAATCTGTTTCCGACTTTGTAAAAAGATGCATCCTCTCCTCATTTTCCCAATTTTTCAAACTCTCTATCATTCATAAAACGATCGATTATATGCAACGCTCCCACGGCATGATATGTTGCATCCAGTCTGGTTTCATTGTCAAAAGGCTTCATTGTCATTGCACCAACTATTTTATCCGGTTTTCTGAACTGATAGGCATCTATCTCTTTATACTGAAGATTTGTCAGATATTTTGCAGCACCTTTTAAAGCTTTTCCGTAGCGTTTTATTCTGTTTCTGTCGTTTAAAGAAACAGCAAGTTCGTATGCTTCCGCCAAACCTTCCGTATAAACACCTGTGGAGGCGAAACGAAGCTTGAGAGCCCCCTCTTTTCCCGGCATACTGTTTTCAAGGGGTGGATAGGAGTCCAGCAGCCAATCCATCATTCGAAAAACAAAGGAAGCGTATTTTCTTTCTCCGGTAATTTCATAAAAGCGTTTGTAAGCCCTTGCCTGCCAGGGCACAAAAGGGTCAGATTTTTTATTATGAAAAAAATCCGTATAAAATTCATATGCTTTTTCTGCAACTTCAAGAACCCGCTTGTCTTTGGTTTTGTCATAATAATAAGAAAGAGCGAGAAGAGTTTCACCGGGGTAATAGAGCTGATTTGTTTCACTGTCCGTTTTTTTTACAAAATCCGTTTTAAACCGCCCATTTTCTCCCTGAAGATCCATTATGGACTCCGCAAGTTTCTTTGCAGTATTCATGTCATCATCAAGAATCAGCATCGTTGTCATGAGAAAAGAAGTTGATGCTATGCTGCTGTCTGCAAGATGTTTTTTCCAGTGCAGAAACAACCGGCCATTTTCAGTGACAAGAGCATTTTTGTACATTTCAAGATTTTTCCTGACACTTTTCAGAAGTTCAGCATGCTTTCTCTCCACAGCTATTTCAGAAAGCACATACTGAGCATTTAAATCACGGAGACACCAGCCTTCTTCAGGCTCTTTTTCTCTGTCCGGATAATAGGTGTACATAAATCTTCCGTTTTCATGCTGATTTTCAATATACCAGTCGACAGCAAGATCTATGGTTTCTTTTATATCTGCAAGTGAAATTTCTCTGAGCGGAGTTTTCCCGAAATAAAGCTTTGCGAACTCATCATTTTCAGCATCCGAAACATATTGATCCACAAAAAAGTTATAAAGCTTTGCTCCTTTCTGTTTCCAACCTGCCTCAGGCAACCCGGCATCCACAGAAAGCTGCTGCAGAAGCGAATCGCCGTCGTTGATATTTTTTTTCCATATTACAGAAGGAAGCAGCATGGATTTTTTGTCGCCGACATTGAGAGCAAACCCCTTGTTTTCATAAATTTTAAAACGGGGAATATAGGTGTTTACAGGAATTTCAAAGTTTCTGTAAATGATTGACAACTCCAGATGACTAAAAGGTTCTTTCACATCAATTTTTTTTAAGATGTTTTTCAGAGAGCTTCTTATGTTTCCGTTTTTCCCCTTGAATTTACCAAGCTTTTTTCCTCTGTTAAAAAATCTTACAATAAGCTCCGCTTCTTTTTTTTCCAATTTATCATCAATGTAATCAGCTTCAATTTGCCTGCCTTTGACGGTTGAGATCAGTGTTTCAGTGATAAAAGCTGCTTCTCCGGGAGAAACTTTCTCTCTTTCAAAGGTTTTCACCTGTTGTTTTATAGGTATTTCTTCCGGAGTTTCAACAACTTCATAAGAAATCCCACCCAGAGTTTTTTCATCTCTGCGGACAAGAACATGCCATTTTCCTGTTTTCATGGGTTCCGGCCCACGGTAATGAACATGGGTTCTTGTCCAATTTTTTTTCATGGACATTTTTGTTTCATATTTAACTTTTCTATCGGGCCCCATCCAAATAAAATCAGCTTCATAATCATCAGGCTGTATACGCCACAAACCTTCGACGGATACTTTTTCCCGAGGAAGAAAAGCTGTGCGGACCTCATCTATCTCTGACCCTTCAGGAACCCCGGCTGTAAGGGATTCGAGATTCCCCGAAAAAGATAGCGGTGTATCCTCTTTCCGTCTTTCCGAAGTTTCTTTCTGAAGTTGTTTGTTGGTTACAAACCATATTAAAGCTCCTCCGAAAACAGAAACAAAAAGAGCAAGTATAATCTGATTCATGCCACTTTTTTTTGAAGACCGGGTCATTGAGAACTCCTTTTGGGTTTTTTACTTAAATTTTCAGTTTTTTCTTCAGGTTTTTTCATATTGTCAAGCAGTTTTTTGATTTTGAACTTCATATCTTTAACAGATGTATAACCTGAAACCAGCCGTCCTCCGCCTGCAAAAGCCGGAACATCCTCCACGCCGGCCTGAGCCGCGGATAACATATCACTGCTTATAAGAGTATCAGCTCTCACAGACTTTATCTCATCAAAAACCGGAGCGGAAGCCAGTTCATGGTTTTCCAGAATTTTCATAAAAAAAGACCGGGGCTTTTTTTCAGGCTGCCATTTTTCAATGTTTTTAAAAATATCTTTCGCTACATTGAAAAAAGCCTCCCGTCCATGTGCAAGATATACTGCCGCCGCAAATACAGCCGCTTCACGGGAGTTTGAATGTTTTGAAAAAACACGGTGTTTAAAAATGAATTTGACTTCGTGATTTTCAGCAAAGCTGCGGGTCACATCAAAAACTTTCCCACAAGATGCACATGCAAAATCAAAAAAAACAACAATCTGCCCTGTAGCATCTTCATCACCCACAAAGACTTCATCACCTCGGATACTCAACTCATCTGTATATCTTTTTGTGGGATTTTCTGAAGGAACAAAGCCTCTTCCACCGAAAACAATTTTTCTGTAAAGCTCTTCAGGCTCAACCCCATCTTTTAATTTTTGCTCCGCTTTAAGAAACTCCTCTTTGATCACTTTTGAAAAGACACTTTCCGGGCCGGGAACAGGAATCATACGACCGTTTATGAATGTAACCGGCGTTTTACGAATTCCAGCATTCAAAGCTGTATTCTTATGTGTTTTCAATACATTCTCAACCTGTTTGCCCTCAAAATCTTTCATAAAACGGGAAAAACTCATATCCATTGATTTAACTGTTTTTTCAAGATAATCAAAAAAAGCATTCTCATCAAGAGTTTTCCAGAGAGACTGCTCTTCAAAAAACTTTTCGTACATATCCATGAATTTTCCCTGAACTTCTGCAGCTTCAACCGCCCGGGCGGCTTTTTCCGCATGAATATGGAAGCTACGCGGATTATGAACATAAACCATACGCATTTTTCCGGAAAATCTCTCTTTCAGCTTTCTAAATATTTTGTATGTCATTTTCGACATGGGACACTGAATATCAAAAAAGAAGATTATTGTTACCTCCGCATTTTCAGAACCTTCCATGTGAGCACTTTTCGGAATGGGAACAGCAAAAATATCATGGGATATTTCCGGTGGCGGTTTTTTAGGAATAATATACCTTTCAGCTCCCTGACCGGCTGTTTCAGCGTAGACATCCCTGTTATTTTTTTTAATTTCCCGACCTTTTTCAAGCTCCCGGCTCAGAAGTCTGCGAAAACGGTTTTCGGAAATTCCCACAATGCGAACACCGTTAAAAAAAAGTGTCGGTGTTCCGGTGACCCCGAATCTGGCTCCCTGTGCTCTGTCATGGTCAATAATACGGGTTACTTCTGCAGAATAGTAGTCGCTTTTAAACTGTTTAAGATTCAAACCTTCCTTTTCTGCTATGCCGGAATAATACTCAAAGGGCTTTAAAAGCTCCTCCTCAATAAGCCGATCATGCATTTCCCAGAACTTTCCCTGAAGATAAGCAGCCGCGGCAGCCCGTGCCGCCGGAAGAGCACTATCATGAAAATTCAGAGGGAAGTGACGGTAAACATGTCTTATGTCACCGGGATGTTTTTTCTGAGCTGATCTAATTAGTCTGTATGTTTTTTTTGAAAAAGGGCATTGCAGATCTGAAAAATTAACTATGGTCAGAGCAGCGTTATCCGGACCTTTTGAAGGTGCCCCTGCAAGGGAAATATTGTATCTGTCAGCTTTGGAGTAAGGATTTTCAGGCAAATCTTTTTTCTCTGAATCCTCGGTGCAGGCAATAAAAAACATTGAAATAAATATTACAATAAAAATCTTCATATTTAACCTAAGACAGAAAAATTCAAAACTTCACCGGCATAAAAATAAAAACTACCGTATCTGTAAAAGTATCTCAATTCAAGAAGTTTTTGCAAGAAAAAATCACATACGATCTATTTTGAACGATATTGTCTTATTTTGTACCGAATAAAATAATAAAAAAGCAAAGGAAGCCTGTAAACTTTTTTTGTCCATATCCTTTGAGGTTCGCTTAAAACACGGTAAAGCCACTCCAGACCTTTTTTTCTGAAAAAAAGCGGTGCTCTTCTGGTTTTACCGGCAACAATATCAAAACTTCCTCCGACCCCCATGATAAAGTCAACACTTTTAAAAAGCTCCTCACTGTTTCTTTCTATGAACTTCTCCTGTTTAGGCGATCCCAGTGCCACAAAAAGAATATTTGCACCGGAACTCTTTATATCTTTGACAATTTCAGCCTCTCTGCCTTCAAAAAAACCGTTTCTGCAACCTGCTATTATCTGACTGCCGTATTTGTCGGTGTATTTTTTCACCATGGTGGAAAGAACTTCGTCTTCACTTCCCAGAAAAAATATTTTAAGCTCTTCTTTCGCCGCTGTTTTTACAAGTTTCTGCATAACATCACAGCCTGGAACTCTTTCCGGAAGTTTCTTTTCTGTAAAAGCTGAGAGCATTACTATAAGCTGTCCATCCGCACTTATAACATCAGATTTCTTAAAAAAATCACCGAGCTGCCCGCTTTTAAAAAACTCTATGAGCTTCAAAGCGTTTAAAGAAGCGTGAACGGTTTTTTTTCCAGATTTTATTCTGTCTTTAATCAGTTCAACGGTTTCGTCTGTTGTAAGAGAATTAACCGGTATGCCCATCATTGTAACTTTTCTTGTCTCTTTTTTCATGAAAACAGCAAACTCCGTCAAACACAAATTTTTGTTCACATCGCCCGAATCAGGAATTTGTCAGACGACAAAAATTACGATATTATACAGTATAATTTAAACTTATGCAAAAAATTAATGAAACATGTGGGAGCAAAGTAGAAATGTCCGCTTTTTATGACCATGTTTCGAAACAGTATTCACATAATTAGCAGAATTTGCTTGACAAAGATATACTGATAAATTATAATAATATCCTATTGAATTTCGGAGAAAAAACCATATTTATAAAAGTTTTTTGCATCATGTTTGTTTTAAGGATTTTTACATTTTCATGTGCAACCGGAAAAAGTAATTTTTTTAAGGAATAGATTCATGAAGAAGCTTTTTTTAACTTTTTTTATAATTGCAACTCTTTTTTTTATCTCGTGTTCAGGCAACCCGGAAGAATCATGCATAACATCTCTTGACTGTAAAGATGGTCAAATGTGTTTAGACGGAGTTTGTGTTGACGACAAAGAAAACTCCGGAGATACGGATAAGACTTCTGATGAACACAAAGATATTGAAGACAATGATGAAAATGAAGATGTCGTTGAGAATGAAGGTGAAAAGAGAGACGATGAAGACGAGGTGACAGACAACGAGAATTCAGACGAAGATATTTCAGATGAGGACTATTATGACGAAGATATTTCTGATGAAGATTATACTGATGACGATAATTCAGATGACGATAATTCAGATGATGATTCGATTATTGAATATGGTCTGAAAAACATTGACGGTGTTCTTTATCACGAAGGAAAGATATTTTACGGTATCGGAGTTAACTATTTCGATCTTTTTTACAGAACTCTTAAGGATAACGATGATACCTCCTATGCTCAGGGACTGCAAAAATTATCTGAAGCGGGAATCCCTTTTGTAAGATTTAACTGCGGGGGTTACTGGCCGAATGAATTTGATCTGTATTTTAACGATGAGGAAAAATATTTTGAACTTCTCGATGCAGTTGTCGCAGCGGCAGAATTTTATAATATCGGTCTTATTCCTTCATTTTTCTGGGCGTATTTTACAGCACCGGACATTAATGGTGAATCAATTGATCAACTCGGCAACTCTGCAAGCAAAACATCGGACTACATAAGGGAGTATACAGCCAAAATAGTCCAGCGTTACATTGATTCTCCCTCGATATGGGCATGGGAGATGGGAAATGAATATTCTCTGCAGGTCGATCTTCCCAATGCTGAAAACTACAGACCGCCTATTCAGCCGACTCTCGGGACACCGGAATCCAGAACTGAGGCAGATGAATTAAGTTCACAACACATGCTTGCCGCTTACAGCACATTTGCCCAGACAGTCAGACTTTATGATGATCGCCGTGCAATTCTCACAGGAAATGCAAAACCCAGGAAAAGTGCCTGGAACAACACAGAGAATTCAACATGGGCACAGGATACTGAGGAGCAGTTCAGGTCAATACTTCAAAGAGACAACCCTGATCCTTTTGATACAGTTTCAATTCACGCATATCCTGATGACAGCGATCTTTATGCCGGACCTTCAGCTTCAATTTATGAGCTGATCTATAAAACTCAGAAATACTCTCTCGAGATGAAAAAACCTTTGACGATCGGTGAGTTCGGTGCAAACAGAGATCTCGGAGATCCCGGTCAGATGAACAGAGTTGATGAATTTTTTTATGCAATCGAGCAAAACCATGTTCAGCTTTCCGCAATTTGGGTATATGATTTTGATAATCAGGAGCCGGAAGGCTGGAACATCACCTTTGAAAATGACAGATCCGAAATGCTTGAAAAAATAGTTTCCATCAATGATATAATAAGCCTGAGAGATTTTTCGCCTGATCCTTTTCTGAAACCGGAGCCGCTTGTTGTTCCGGAAAATTATTTTCAGGCAATCTCGCAATGGTTTGTCGGCGGAACGACTGCAAATGTTCAGAAAATATGGATGGGGCCCGACAGCTCTTTAACAGTCAAGGGTGATTACTTCGGTAGAATGAAAATCACTGCACCCGGATCTTACTGGTTCTGCTCACCGTCTATAACAGTTTCCGGAGAAAAAGCATCTTTCGGCGGTTATTTGCGAACAAATCTCCAGACTGTTTCCATAGATATCCATTTTTATAATAACGAAACTGAAGTTAAAGTTGAAAACCTTGCAATATCAGATATCAGTGACTGGACATTCCATAACATAAAAGAAAAAGGCGGCGGAAAAGTTGTTGATGTTCCTGCCGCTGCAAACTCTGCAAGGATTTGCGGAGTTGTTAACAGCTCCGATTCTTCGGAGGAAGCTCCGGGATATTTAGATATGGATAATTTCTCAGGTTTTGAGCTTGTTCCGTAAAAAGATTGTGTTTTAAAGGGAGAAGAAATCGATGAAAAAGGTTTTACTTCTGGTTT
>JAWOGE010000006.1:0-8062 GCA_046497165.1 bacterium
GTTGTCCGACATACATTTTTTATCTTTTTATAAGGAGGTTTCCCGCTACGCTTAAAAGAATAAGGAATCAAAACAAATTTTTTCTTTATTTTATTAGGGGAAAAGGAGAAATATGGTGTTTTCTCCGCTACCGCTCCGAAAACGATGTGTCCGGCGACAACTATAATTACCCCTGACGACAATTAGAATTACCGTTTTCTCAAGGAGCTGATATGCTCTTCTGGAAAGACAATAATTTCAGGGAACACATGATAACACAAGAGCAGTACAGTACCGTTAACGGGAAAAGAGTTTCAACCAGAAGCCGGCTTCTGCTCTGTTGTGACTCCCCGTATCTGCTGTATTGACATCAGATCCGCTGTCGCTACAGGCAACGGAAAAAAGCACGATAAAAAGTGTTGTAAAACACATTACTGCACATCAACTTCACGCACACCTTTTCGTGTGCGCGCTGTTTCGACGAGATTGCCGATCTGCTTTGCGATTTCGTGTGGATGCGAGATTCCTTCGATGCGCAGTGTTGGATGTGATTTATCAGAAGTTTCGAGTCTGATGGTTCCTTTATTGACAAGACGAAGCAGCAGCGGTTCTTCAATTGTAATATCTTTGACCCGGTACAGTTGGAGCGTATCGGTGGATTTGTTGAGCACACCGCGTTGTAATACAAGACGGGATGCTGAAAGGATGTATTCAGTAAAGCGGACGGTGAGATATACCCACAGGATAATAAACAGCGGTATTATCAGTGGTGAAAGCAGCACCAGAAAGAAATATGTCGGGGATCGTATCATCTGGTTCGGGGTGGCTGACCATATGGTGTTTTGAGACCGTGAACATGTCACAATACTTCCTCCTGTTTTTGATAAAAGTCCTCAAGAGGGCCTTGAAATGAGCAAAACTGTATTTTTTGATTCAGTGTCTTTTTCGCTGTTTCCTCACATGTTTTTATCGTTCTGTCAATATATGAATCGACATAGTAGCACACGGCGAAAAAAAGATAGCCGTTTACAAAAGATGCTTTGCGAATTCGCACGGCGGTATCAGTGTGTGCAAGCGTTGTAAAAAATTTTCGGGTGCGTTCTTCCTGTATCGATTCTCCGGAAGTTGCTCTCCCCATGCTTCCGGCACCACCACCCATTTTTGACTTGCTCCTGCTGATACGTTGCTGTTGCGATTTTCCAAAAAGCTGTACAAGACTTCGGGCCGTTTCTTCATCTCCTATGCTGAATGTCATCTTGCTTCTCAGATTTCCTTTCAATGAATTTCTGTAAATTTGTCAAACACTGCAATCCTCCAGTTTTATATATCTTCTTCCACTTTCCCATTTTTCGCTCTGCTCCATCAGAACTGTACTTACCAATCTGAGGAGCGAGGCTTCATTCGGGAATAGGGTGCACACATTTGTTCTTCGTTTGATTTCTCTATTCAATTGTTCTGTCAAATTTGTTGATCTCAATTTTCTTCTCAGTGACGGATTCAACGCAAATACTGCAAACTCCTCCTCTTCAGAGCAAAATGAATTTACAGAAACTATGTTATACTACCAGACCGTAATGTGCCGGCATCTATGAATTCACTGTAGTTTATCATGTAATCGTATCCGTAGCCGTCACAGGGATCGTTTCTGCAACTTGATTCTGAGTTAGAAAATATGGGAAAGAATTCTGATTCAGAAGAGTTACAAAAAATCTGAGGCTCACCCGGAGGTTAATCGGCGATTTTTAAGGTTTAACTAACTTTGGAAAAGAGATAAGAAATTTATGAAAAAATGCGACAACTATGTTGACATATACCGGATCCCTGTTTCTATCCCTGTTGGCGTTAATAAGTGTTGAAGATGCGGGCGATGACGGTGTAGTAGTAAAAAGAGGGGTATATTCCTTCAATGTCAGCGGCTACTGTCCCCGAAGAGTTGAAAATAAAAACTCTTGGAAGAACTTTGATATCTTCAAGGGTAACTGTTTTCTCATCCATTTGTATGACCGATTCTCTTGACAGAAAATAATCGTAATCTGTTTCACTTTCCATATTATCTGAAGCAAAAGTCAGTTCAAAAAACTGTACTCTGTTCCCAAACTTTTCGTGCAGAACTTCTGCAACATGTCTCATTTCATGACATGAGTCACACCATGAGGCGGAAAAAAATGCGAAAACCGGCTTTTTAGCGGTTTTTTCCGCCAGAGTGAGCTCTTCTGATATGTATATATCTTTAAGGGAAAGCAATTTTCCTTCATCAGATTTTTCCGGCTCTTTTTCTGAAGGCGATTCCAGGTTTTCTTCTGCTTCGAAGTCGATGTTTTCTTCACTTTCCTCTGATTTTGCCGGAACAGATGTGCAGGAGTATAAAAACAGGGCAGATATTAAAAAAAAACAGGAATAGATTTTCAAGGTGTGTCTTCATCCGGAAGTTCGTTGTCATTATCAAGTTCCTCCTCCTCTTCCTCCTCTTCCTCCTCTTCCTCGCTTTCTTCTTTCTCTTTTACCATTAGACATTCCGGCATGACACACACATTATTTTCGTTGCAGAAAAAAGTGGTGCAACCGTTATTTGAATTACATTCACGACCGGCACTCTCCTGAATCTTACAGGCGTTTACAGAGGAGTCACAGTAAAGGCGAACGGAAGGGGAATCGCAATAATAAAAACATGTAGCGAGTTCAGCGTCTCCGAAATTCCGGCATTTTGACTCGTTATCATTGCATTCCAGTTTAGAGAAATGATTGCATTTTTTCCGGCCACTGCAGTCATCTCCCACATTGTGTCCTATGAGTTCGCCGCTGCATACATTTTCCACGCATGCAAGTCCGATTCGGCATTCTTTATCTTCGCGACATCCTTTGCCGGCTTCTTTTCTAACGAGACATTGTCCTGTTGCATCACTTTCATCCGCTTTTCTGCAGTAAAGATGATCGGCACAATGCTCATCCGAAGAGCAGGGTTCCCGTTCAAGACTGTTGGATTTGGGAGTGCATCCGGTTGTGTCCATACATATCATTCCGGGATAGCATTTGTCAAAAACAGGGTTGCAGCTTTCATTTACATCTTTATAGCGGACACATTCACCCGGACATGCTTTGTGGTCTGCAAGATCACACCATCCCTCACTGCATTCTTCGTCCTGATAACAGGTATCTCCGCTGAATTTTTCTCCTTTAAAAGCTTTTTTACAGGAAGCTATTTCAAAAAGCTGAATTTCCAGAGGATTGCAGGGAGCCAGCTGTTCTATGACTTCGAGGCATTTTTCAGCAAGTTCTTTATCCACCCACAACCATCCATTATCGGCTGCTTCCATAAGGATCGATCTTTTTTGAGAAAAAATGACAACTTCTCCGCTGTAAAAATATTCCCCCGGAATGCTGAGTCCGGTAAAAACACGGGGACAGTATCCCCGGTTCCCTGTGTTGATGTATCCTTCATCACAGAGCATTGCACTGTCACACAGAGTTCTGAGATACATGTCAAAAAAAGCCTGAACAGTTAATTTTTCTTTTTTATCATCCTGTTTTTCGCTACATGAAGCAAGGGTTAAAAAAGAAAAACACAAAAAGATGGTCATAATAATAAAAGTTTTTGATTTCATAAATCAGCCTCCATACAATGTCTGCAACGATACTCTGAAATCGGATGAGCATCCCGGACAGATCAGCGAACTGTCTTTTCTTGTGAAACCGCAATTGCTGCAAACAAAAAGACCCTTGGAGGCAGCAGCTTTTTCGAGAAGTTCAGAAGCTTTTTCATCAATGTCTCTGACAGCAAAAAGGCGGTAAAAAAGAGAGGTGTTCGAATTGACTGCCTCAAAATCATTCTGTTCTGTTTCAGCGGATGAGAAAACAACATCAAAAGGATGAGAAAGAGGACCCGGAACAGAAGAGTTGATGTTTTTAGCAGAACTTTTCTGTGAAAGAAAAAATCTCAGAGTTACTTCTTCGTCCGGAAAACTTTTCATCAGTTTTTTGCCCGTCTTGACGGCTTTTTTTTCTGAACCGGTTTCGAGCTCTTCTTTCATTCGTAACAGCAGGGTTCCTGATTTGTCAGCGGTGTATTTTTCATAGCGTTTTATCCAGGCATTAGAAGATTCGGGTTCTTTGGAAGAAAGGAAAAAATCCACAGCTTTCAAAGAGATATCAGCCAGACCGTTGTATCGGCCGGCTCCGTTTCTTTTGTTTAAAGTTTTCATTTCACCGGTAGCATCTTCAAAATTTCCCATTTCCATATTAAGAGAGATTGTTTTTTCCAGAACTCCGCAGTCAGAGTGGAAGGAATCGCTCTGCTTCAAAGCTTCAAGAGCCTGTTTTTTGTCTCCCGAAAAAAGCCTGTCCATTCCTATGTGGTAGTAAACTCTCGATTTTTCATAATCCGAGAGATCTTTTCTGAAAAGAAGACTTTGATGAAGAGAGAGAGCCTTGTCCGGTCTTTTTTCTCTTATCATATCGCCGATAAGTACAAAAATGCTGAGTTCCCCGGGAAAAAAACGGGCAGCCTTTTTCAGATAGGAGAGAGTTGACTGCCTGTCGTTTCTGTAGAAAGCGTCGAGGGCTTTGAAGACCGATGCAGTATTTTCAGGGAATCTGGAACATATATCCGGTTTTTTGCTTTTCTTTCTTGAAAAAAGAAGAAAAGTGAAAAAAAGGAGTAGAAAAAGTCCGCCGAGTCCTGCATATATATATGTTGCTATGTTTTCAAGAATCACTGTTTATTTTTCTCCTCATTGTTATTATCATCATTGTCACCATCGCTTTCTGTAACACTCTGATTTTGAACATCTGACTCCTGTGAAATATCATACTTTTCTGAGGAATCAGTGTGCTCATTTTTTCCGGGAACAAGTTTGTTTTCAGAAAAAGATTCGTTTTCAAAATGGTTTTCTTCGGGTATATCTTCATTCTCATTGACATCTGCTATTGACCGGTTTCTGAGCTCGGTGACTTCATCTTCAAGTTCACGGTTTATCCGTTTCAGTTTCCGTTCCGACATGTTTACCTTAACAATATCAACGACAAGGATAATCAGGGTGAAAAAAATTCCGGAAAGAAAAGCAAAAAGAACAATAAGCCAGAGTTCGGTTTCTGTAAACTTGTAAAATACAAGATCAAGATCCACTTTTAAACTGTTTTCCCGGGCAAACCATGAAATAACAACGGCTGCGAGAGCGAGAAATATGATGGACAATAACTTTCTTAAAAAATTCATACGGCCTCCTGATTAAAAGAGTGTGTTAAGATAAAAACAGCTGCACATTTAAAAAACACCTGCAATACACAGCACATACAATATCATCATTATAGCAGGCAGGAAAGATATTCCAAAGATTTTTTTAATACGGGATGAAAGCAGCAGATATATAAGCACTGCGGACATCAGAAAAAGAAGTGCTGTAAGCAGTAGAGAATTCACAGTATCGGAAAATACAGAAAATTTTCCCAGAGAAAGTGTGTCGGCAAAACCGAGTACTCCGAGATTGAATATGTTGCTGCCTATTATATTCCCAACGCCCATTTCCAGAGAACCCACAGCCATTGCTGTTACAGTAACTATCAACTCAGGCAGAGATGTTCCCCAAGCAAGGAAAACAGCTCCGGCGGCCGTATTGCTCCAGTTGTTGACAGAGGCAAGAGTATCAACACTCAGGGAGAGTTCATAACTGAAAAAAACAAGTGCCGTAAAAAACACTGCAAGTTTTAAGTAAAAAAACTTTCCCATTGGAAGAGATTCTTTTGAGGATTCAGAAATCTCATAGTCCTCTTTTTCCCGAAGTTTTACAATGCTGAAAACAAAAAGAAATAATATTATTGCGGAATAAACGGATACTCCACCAATACGGGGATGTCCTTCAAGAAGCATCCCGAACATCAATGTTGCAAGCATGGCCAGAAATATGGAAACAGATCTTATGTTGCCGATATCAGGCCTGTTTTTGTTTCTCATTGTTTCAGCTGTCAGCAGAGAGAAAAAAAGTATGAACATGTTTGCACTGTCACTGCCGAGAATGTTCCCGGCACCCAATGCCGGATTGCCGATTATATTCACTGAAGAAACAGTGGTTATAAGCTCCGGAAGCGAAGTTGCAACCCCCAGAAAAGTGAACCCCACAGCTCCTCTCGAGAAGCCTTTTTTTTCTGCAAACATTTCGGCATTGGAAGTCAGTCTCCATCCTGCAACAATAACTCCGGCGAAACATATAATAAAAGCCAGCCACGGATTGACTGCTTCAAAAACACTCATAATTTCTCCAGAAGTGAATGGTAATTCGGGGTTTTCACGGATTCCAGATGTTTTCTGATATATTTGCCTATTATGTCGCACTCCACATTGACTTTGTCTCCAACTGAAATTTTTTTACCGAAAGAGGTTCTCGACATTGTTTCCGGTATGAACATCACAGAAAAATCTTTTTCAGAAAGCTTTGCGATTGTAAGACTTATACCGTTTATTGTCACAGAACCTTTTTCCACAAAAAAAGGGACAAAACCCCTGTTTATTGAAAATGAAATAAGATTCCCTGCTCCAACTTTTCTCACGGCCGTAATATTTCCTGTATAATCCACATGTCCCTGAACAATATGTCCGTCCAGACGATCGGATGCTTTTACAGCTCTTTCCAGATTTACAAGAGAGGAATATTTGTAATCAGCTGCTTTTGTACAGGACAGAGTTTCATAAGAAACAAAAAATGAAAGTGATTTTTCAGAAACATTTGTCACTGTCAGACATGTACCGTCAACGGCTATGGATGCACCTTCCTGAATTTTTTCAGAAGAGAAAACATTGTCAATAACCATAACAGCGTTTTTCCCTTTTCTGTTAATTCGCTGCACTTTTGAGCAGGCTTCTACTATTCCTGTAAACATAGCTCCTCCCCGTGTTGCGTGTTTATTGTACATCCGGAGAGTTATTTAGCAAATTTTTCAGATTACAGGAGCCGAAAAACTAAAATAATATGTATTTTTATTTTGTTTTTGATATAATGGCACTGTTTTTTACAAAACTGGAGGTTGGAGTGAGAAAAAGAGTGGTTTTCATAAACTTGATTGTTTTGTTTATCATGTTTCTCGGTGCGTGCGAAGAAAACAAACTCGGCAGAGAGGAAGCTGAAAAAATTTTAAAAGAAAGCATTGAGAAATCCCGATGGAGGACAGTCTTTTTTTATGTGGGCCCTAGTACCGACGAAAAATATCTTCCCGCTTATCGTAAAGTTGCTGAAGAAAGTGAATATCTTGATATTAAAGATAATGTTTATGTGAAAAGGGCCGGTCGGAAAATGACGGTTTTTTCAATCACAGAAAAAGGGAAAGAAAATTTGCAGTGCGAAAAAAATCGATGTGAAGTGAAAATCTGTGAATATCGTATGGGAAAAATAAACACAATAAAAGGGATTCCGCAATCCACGACAGTTGAATTTACGCGCCGGCTGGATTGTGATAATTCCAATTACAAAGCTTTTCTCCCGCTTGCTGAAATGCAACATGTTGCTCCCGGCATTATTTCAGGAAAAGCCTACTTTCAACAAAAAGAAGGGAAGTGGGAGCTTTACGAAATTAATTGAAAAAAACACTCTTTATAGACAATAGTCTACAGATTTTTTATTATTTAAGTGTATGATGGTATTGTTATGAAAGACGAGATACAAAAAAGATACGCAGAAACAATTTCATATTACCGTAAACTTCGGGGGATGTCTCAGGATGAGCTTGCATTTAAAGCGGGCATAGACAGAAGTTATCTTTCCGGCATAGAAAACGGTAGAAGATCTTTTTCCATAAATGTTCTTGAAATGCTGTCAGAGGCTTTGGATGTTTCTGTGATGCTTCTCACTGGAGGCGTTGTCAAAGAAGATCCAGACGGATATGACAGCCAAAATAACAGATCTTCCTAACAATTTTTTTCTATAAAAAATTTTCTTAAAAAAGAGTTAGTGAATATAGGCGCTTGAAAAAAAAACATAAAAAGATCAAAAAAAGTATTGACAAGCGTGAAGGTATTTGCTATATTTCGCGAGCGCTTTTCGGAGCGGATCATTGAAAACTGAGCAGCAGAGACGAAAAGAAGACGCTAAGCGAACCC